>JAUYIV010000052.1 GCA_030688105.1 Actinomycetota bacterium
GTCGATCGGGAACGCCTCGAAGCGCGCTTCCAACCGCTCGAGGTCGCCAATCACCGCACGCTCGACGGGATCTCTGCCTTCCATGTCATGCAGTCTCGCTCCGAGCCGAGGCAAGCCACAAGCCGCAGGTAAGGCGCGGCGCTCGTCGCATGCCGGACACTTGGCCGATGCCCGTTGGCCGATTCGGTAGCCTCCCATGGTGATTTCCGAGGCCGCTGCCCCCCGCAACCGCCGCGGCATGCCGCCCTGGATCCCCCGGCTGCTCGCCACGATCGTGGCGATCATCGTCGGCCTCTACGCCGCATTCCACATGGTTCGACGGCTGCGCGGGCTGATCGTCCTGCTCCTGATCAGCCTCTTCCTCTCGGTTGCCCTCGAGCCGGCCGTCAATTACCTGGCGGGCAAGGGATGGAAACGGGGACTGGCGACGGGCCTGATGTTTGTCGCGCTGGTGCTGACCGCCGGGTTGTTCGTCGGGCTGATGGTCCCCCTGATCGTCGATCAGGTCTCCCTCTTGGTGGTACGCCTGCCCGAGTACGTCGACCGGCTGTCCGAGTTCCTCGCGGGGCTCGGGGTGGACTTCTCCAGCGACCGGATCAGGGAGGCGGTATCGCAGGCCAACCGGGATCTCACCAGCTTCGGCTCCGACGTCGCCGGGCGGATCTTTGGTGTTGGGCGGACCCTCCTTGGGACGATCTTCCAATTGCTCACGATCGGCCTCTTCACCTTCTACATGACCGCGGACGGACCCAGGCTCCGGCGCACGGTCTGTTCTCTGCTGCCCCCGCACCGCCAGCGGGAGGTGCTTCGGATCTGGGAGATCGCCATCGAGAAGACCGGCGGCTACTTCTACAGCCGGTCCCTCCTGGCGGGGTTGTCGGCCGCGATCGGCTGGGCGGTCTTCACCGTTATCGACCTGCCATTCGCATTGGCCCTGGCCCTGTGGATGGCCGTCCTGTCACAGTTCGTGCCCGTGGTCGGGACGTATCTCGGTGGGGCCCTCCCACTCCTCATCGCGCTGCTGGAGAGCCCGGGCAAGGCGATCGCCGTGGTGGTGTACGTGGTCGTCTACCAGCAGGTCGAGAACTATGTGCTGGCTCCCCGGATCACTGCTCGCACCATGTCGCTGCATCCCGCGGTGTCTTTCGGGTCGGCGATCGCAGGGGGCACGCTGCTCGGGGTCCCGGGGGCTCTGATGGCTCTGCCTGCGGCAGCGACCGTGCAGGCATTCGTCTCGACGTACCTTCGCCGCCACGAAGTCATCGAGTCGCCGCTGACCGACGACCCTTCCGACGGGGACGAGGCCCCGAAGGGCGCGCAGACGGGCTAAGCGACGGCGCGGCGCGCCGCCGTCGGCAGGAGCACCTCGAACACGCTCGCCCCGTCGTATCGATAGACGAGGTCACCCCCCATCAGGCGGGCGAGGCGCCGCGACACCGGCAGCCCGAGCCCGATCGACCCGGGCAGCGCGGAATCCGGGGCGGCCCGCACGTACGGTTCGAAGATCGAGTCGCGGTATTCCGCAGGGATCCCCGGCCCGTCGTCCAGGACCTGTACGAAGACGCCTTGGAGGTCGACGCCCCCTTTGATGGTCACATCCGGCCCCCCGTACCGGCGGGCGTTCGTGAGGAGGTTGCGGACTATCTGGCGGAATCGGAGTGGGTCGGCCCATGCATGGACCCCATCGGGGATCTCGACGTCGGGCGGCGCGCCGTCGGGTGACGACGAAGCGACGATCTGTTCGATCTCTTGTTTCAGATCGATCACCTCCGGCCGAACCGCGAGCGTACCGAGGTCGGAGCGAGCCGCGACCAGCAGGTCCTCGACGATGTTGGAAAGCTCGCGACTCTGGTCGGCGATGATGTTTATGAGGTCCTCGACCTCCTCGGCGGTGAACTCGTCGGCGTTGTCGCGGAGCTCGAACGCCATGCCGAAGATCGTCGTGATCGGAGTCCTGAGCTCGTGTGAGACCGAAGCCACCAGTTCGTCCTTGGAGGCGACGAGCGCCTTGAGCTCGCGCTCGGCGCGGCGCACCACGCCGATGTCTGTGATCGCCACGATCACCCGTGAGACGTCGAGGCGGCCGTCGAGGGTGCGCGTTGCCGCCCAGTTCAGCGACAGGTCGAGAGGCTGGTCGTCGACGGTGCGACCACCGATCTCCAGGGCGAGGTGGTCGCGGTCTTCCCATACGGCGAGGAACTGGCCGATGAACGACTCGACCAGCTCCGGGGGCGGGTCGATCGGAACGACGCGCTGGAGGGCATCCTCTCGCGACTCTGCTCCGATGAGGCTGACTCCCGCTGGGTTCACGTCGATGAACTGGATGAGGGAGATCAGGTATCGGGCCTCTTTCGGGTTGCCCTCCAGATGGCTTCGCAGACTCTGGACGCCGGTGCTGCGCAACTCGTCGAGCCTGCGGGCGACGTCGCGAAAGTCCTCCTCCCAGAGGGCGATAGGAGCGCGCTCGAACAGGGTTTTGAAGCGCGCCGCATTGAGCTGGGCCGCTTCCTCCACCTCTCGTCTCTGAGTGACGTCCTCCACAGCCGCTTCGTAGTAGACGACCCGGTCGTGCTCGTCGCGGATCGCCTGGGCGCTGCCGCGGACCCAGATCGAACTTCCGTCCGATCGCACCCAGCGGTGGGCAAAGCGCTGGGCACGGTCCTCCGACCTGAGGACCGCGGCAAGGCCGCGCCATTCGCCGACGTGCGCGTGGAGATCCTCGACCGACCTCCCCAGCAGGTCGTCGGCCTCGTAGCCGAGCAGCGTTCCGAGTGCCGGGTTGGCGTCGATGATCCGCCCCGAAGAGGAACACCGAAAGAGCCCGAGGGGCACCCGGCGGAAGATCTCGATCCTGCGCTCCTCGCTCCCTTCGAGCATGCTCCGCGCAGTGCCGACCGCGAGCACACCGGCCGCGGTCGCAAACCCACCGATGGCCGTGGCCGAGATCGCCTCGCCGACGGTAGCGAGGCCGAACGCCGGCCATGCCAGCTGGGCGAGGACGAGGGCGCCCATCGTGGCGATGAGTCGCCGACGCGATGGTTGCGACAGGACCAGGGTCCCGACGACCGCCAGCATCACCAGCGCGGCGGTGGTGGCTCCCCTCACCACGTCGGGCACCAACCATGCGGCGAGCGCGGCGTTCCATCCGCTGAGGAGAAGGAGGATCTCGGCGTCGAGTCGGCCCCGGCTGAGGAGCCACATGCTGCTGACCCCGATGCCGACCGCCGAGGCAGCCATCAAGAGATAGACCGGGCGGCGAGTGACGGCGAACCCGGCGAGGTAGCCCACGGCACCGATGGGCGCGAGCCATGCCCCGGTCACGAGGGCCATGCGGTCGAGACGACGCCAAACCGAGGCGACCGTCGTGTCGCGCGCAACGGCGTCTGGGCCGCTGGCAGGGCGCGGCGAACGCGGATACATCGAGTTCGATATCGACCGGTATCGAGGGATGCTTGACGAAGTCGGCCGCCTATTGCAGCACGCCCTACGCGGCCACCGAGGGCCGGCACACCCGGCATGCCCGGTAGCCGGCCCCTTGTGCAGCGGCCTCCGAACCGAACTCGACGCGATTGGCATCTGTGATCCGGCGTGCGTTCCGGCATGTCGGGTGGCAGAAGATGCGGGTGGTCTCGCTGCCCACGAATCGCACCCCGCTCACGGCGAGCCGCGCGAACCCGTCGACATCGAGGCCTTCGATCTCGAGGAGGACCCGCTTGTTCTCTGCCCCGCCGAGGGAGTACTTGCCGAGCGTGCCGTCCGACCGCACCACGCGGTGGCAGGGGATGATCATCGGGACCGGGTTCTGGGCCAGGGCAGTGCCGACCGCCCGCACCGCACCCGGCTTCCCGATCTCTTTGGCGATCCAGCCATAGGGGCGAACCTCACCGCGCGGGATCATCGCCGTGCGGCGCAGCACGGCCTGCTGAAAGTCGGTGAGCCCCGAGAGGTCGACCGCAAGGCGACCGGGCCGGCCCTCCCGGATGGCGGTGTCCACGTGGCGGGCGACTGGTGGGGGAATCTCGTCGACGGGAACGACCGGACGACCGTAGATCGTCTGGAAGCGCCGTTCGAAGGCTTCCGCAGACTCGGCGAGGTCGACCGCGGTGACTCCTCGAGAATTGAAGGAGACGAACACGTCGCCGAGCGGGCTCGGCCTCACCGCATAGCGGTCCACCAGGCCGGTCTCGGCCAGGACCGCGGTGATCAGGCCGTCGGGCGCATCGACGCGCAGCGACTCGAGCTCGGACTGGAGATTCATCGCTCCTCCTCTCGGTGAAGGGCCGACCGCAGGCGGGCCAGCCCGCGGGAGACATCGGATCGGACCGTCCCCCGGGGACGATCGAGGGCGTCGGAGATCTCGTCATATGAGAGCCCGACGACATGTTTGAGGACGACCGCCGTTCGCATCTCCCACGGGAGTCCGAGCAGTTGCGCAGCCAGTTGGCCTACAGATTCGGTCGAGATCGCGATGGCCTCGGGACCGTCGCCGCGCTCGGGTGGATCGATGCCGTCGAACGATCCGGTCGGGCGTCGGGCGCGTGATCGAATGCGGTTGCGACACAGGTTGGCGGCGATCGTCCATACCCATCCACGGAGCCGAAGCTCACGGATGCGCTGTGCCGGGTACCCCTGGAGTGCCCGGTAGGCCCGGACGAAGGCGTCCTGGGCGACCTCCTCGGCTTCGTGGTGATCTCCCAGCATCCGCAGCGCACCCGAATAGAGCCCCGAGCTCAGCTCCCGCACCAGGTCCGGGAACGCCCCGTCGAGATCCTCGGCGAGCCGGGAAGTGAGGTCGGCCGTCATGGTCGTCATCGTCCCAGAGAACACCGGAGGCCGCGGCACCGTTGCACGACCCGTTGCCCTTTGCCTGTTGCCCGGTGCCCGTCGCCACCACTGGGACTGGGGACCGGCGACTCGTGAGTCCTGACTCGGGACTACCTTGTCCACATGGCCGGCTGCTGCGATCCCTCGGGCTTTCGACAGGTGTTCAACGAGCGCGAAGCGAATCGCGCGGTGCGCTCCTTCCGCAGACGCGGCCTCGACTCGACCGCCGGCCCGATGGTGGAGGCGCTCCGCATCAGGGGCCTCGAGGGTACCTCGGTGCTCGAGGTCGGTGCGGGGGTCGGATCGGCACAGGTCCGGTTGATCGAGGCGGGTGCGGCCTCGTCGGTGGCATATGACCTTTCCCCGGCCCACCACAAGGTGGGCGAAGGTTTGCTCGTCGAATTCGGGGTGGCCGACCGGGTGGAATGGAGGATCGGTGATTTCGCAACCGACACGGCAGCCCCCCGGGCCGATGTGGTCTTCCTCAATCGGGTGGTGTGCTGCTACCCGGACATGGAGGCGATGGTGGACGCCGCCGCCTTGCGGACGAATCGGCTCCTCGCCATGGCGTATCCGCGTGACCGGTGGTGGGTGCGGGTCGGAATCCGGGCCCTCAACGGGTTCCTTCGGATCGGGCGAACCACGTTCCGGGTGTTCGTCCATCGGGTGACCGAAATCGAGAGGCGGGTGAACTCGGCGGGCCTCAGCGAGGTGGCGAGGGGCCGTACCGCGCTATGGGAGTGGCACGTGTGGGAGCGCGTCGCGGCTTAGAGGATCAGCGCCGGCCTCTCCGGCGGAGGTAGGCGTGCCAGATCAGGTGCGCCGCCGCGGAGCGCCGCGGGGCCCAGGCCTCGGCGGTGGCCCGTAATTGAGTCTCGCTAGGAATCGCTGTCGTACCGGCGAGTTCCTGCCATCCGACCCGCAAGGCGAGGTCGCCCGCGGGGAAGACGTCGCGTCTTCGGGCGCAGAAGAGGAGAAAGCACTCCGCGGTCCATCGCCCGATGCCACGCAGACCGGTCAAGGTTCGGATCGCCTCGTCGTCCGGCGATGCGGATACACGTTCGAGGTCGAGACCGTCGACGGCGGCGATGGCCAGTCCCCGGGCGTACTCGGCCTTCAACCGGGTGAAGCCGCATTGCCGCATGGCGGGGTCGTCGAGGGAGAGGATTCCTTCCGGCGTCACCGGGCCGATCGCCACTTTGAGCCTGGCGTACATCGCGTCGGCGGCCTCGATGGACACCTGCTGGCCGAGGATGAGGTGGATCATCCCGGGGAACCCGGGGTCGAGGACCTCGACCGGGACCGGGCGCGCGACCGAGGCTAACTCGGGGTGGCGTCTGGCGAGCGTCGCCATGTCCCGGCGCAACG
>JAUYIV010000054.1 GCA_030688105.1 Actinomycetota bacterium
GAGAAGCTCGCCGATGTCGTCGGAGCCGAGTGGTTCCAGTTGCATGACCGTGGCTCGCGGGGAACTGACCCATGTTCCTTCTGGTCGCCGCCCGACAAGGATCAGCCACGGCTGGGAGGCGGTGGCCTCCACCAGGCGGGCCAGGACTCCGGCCGAGGCGGGGTCGATCCAGTGGGCATCCTCGACGACGATCACCGCCGGCCCCTCGTGTGCGGCGGCGAGGAGCTGTTCAACCTTCTCGTGCATACGCGGAATCCGGAAGGCGGGGTCGATCTCGGCCGTAGTCGGTGTGTCGGGTATGTCGATTCCCAACGGGATCCCGATCAGGGGCATCCACGGCTCGAGGTCGGGACCGTGCTCCGTGATGACCTCCTCCAGGCGGGAAGCCACCTCCGCGGAGGGAGTGTCGGGCTTCTGCCCCAGCACCCCTCGGATCAGGTGTCCCGCCATGTAATAAGGGGTGTTCACCTCGTACTGCTCGCACACGAGGGTGAAGGTGTCGAGGGATCTGGCCAGGTCGCGGGCCTCGACCAGGAGCCGGCTCTTGCCGATCCCGGCGTCGCCCACCACCTCCACCACGCTCCCCGTTCCGGCTTGAACGTCGGCGATGGCATCGCGGATCACGTGTCGCTCCTGCATCCGGCCCACCAGAGGCACACTCGAGACTCGGTCGCGGGGGTCGACACCGATGATCGGCCCGACCGCAACCGCTGCCACCGGCTCCTTCTTGCCCTTGAGTGGGATCGGGTCGAGCTGGGTGAGGCGGAACCGGGTGGGCGAGCGGTCGAGAACCCGCATCGTGGTGAGGAGCTGCCCCTCAGCGGCGGCACCCATGAGGCGGGCGGCCAGGTTGACCGTGTCGCCGATCACGGTGTAGGAGTGGCGGAAGGGTGCCCCCAGGTCGGCGGCGAAGACGACACCGCGAGCGACTCCTGCCCGCATCGGCAAGGGACCGCCGCGTTCGATCACCCGGTGGAGGGTGCGAAGCACCCGCTCCTCCTCACGGCGTGTGGCGATGGGGGCGCCGGCGACGAGGATCACCTTGCACCCGGCGGGGTCGACGTCGCTGCCGAGGAAGGTGACCTCGTGACGGGCCGCCGACTCCTGGACCACCGACATGGTCTCGTGGAGGTCGGCGGAGGTGGTTTCGACGTCATCCGCCGGATCGACCGCGACGTGGAGGAAGCCGATCGTCGCCTGACGGTGCTCACCGAGGGAACCCCCGACGGTGAGGTGGGGCCGCAGCGACTCGGGCACGTAGTCGGCCAGGTCGATGTTCGTCTCGCCCGAGAAGGAGTCGGCCAACGGCATCTCGTCGGTGTCGGGAACTTCGACGAGACAGTGGGTGGCGGCATCGACGACACCGTCGGGGAGCTTGGCGCGGGCCCCCGGGCCGGCCACGACTTCGCCTGCTTCGGCCTTCTTCTCCGCGGCCAGCGCCCCGGTCAGGGCCTCGCCCAGCACCACCAGCTCCCGGTGGCGATCCCCCGCCAGGTGCAGTTCCACCGGTCCGCTGTCGAGGCCCATCGACATCGAGATTCCGGGTATAGCCAGCTCGGTGAGCGCCTCCTGCATGTCGAGGGCGGCGACGGCGGCTCGCTCGTCGCAGCCATCGCCGCCGAACATGAGGAGGAAGGCGTCGCCGCCGAACTTCAGGACATCCCCGCCCTCCTCGCGGGCGATCGACAAGAGATCGGTGAAGACGTGGTTGACGATCCCGGTGACCTCCTCGCCCCCCTCCCGCCCCATTGCCGAGCGCTGTTCGACCAGGGGGGTGAACCCGGTGATGTCACCGAAGAGGAGGGTGGCCTCGGTCTGCAGCATCCGCTGGTCGGGATGCTGCGCCTGCCAGGCGAGCACCGACCCGGGTAGGTAGAGGATCAGCTGCGGATTTGCGGTTGCCACGACACGGGAAGCCTATAGGGGAAGCCCCGCCGACAACTGTTGTGGCTGCGGGATCAAGAATGCAGGCCGTTCTCGACGCAGAGCGTAAATCCGGTTGATAGGGTTGCCTGCCGAGCACCGAGGGGGCGCCGTTGGGTAGATCGATGAGCATCGCCGTGAGACGACCGACCGCCCTCTGGGCGGCGTTCCTGCTCGTGGCGACGTTGTTGGCCTCCGTGGCTGGCCTTGCTCCTTTTAGTCCCGCTCTCCCGGCGTGGGCACATGGTGGGGAGGTGGTTGTTGCTTGCGACGTAGACGGTACGGTCGGGGACCTCTCGGAGTTTCGAGGCATCCGGTTCACGGTCGGCACGAGTTTCGACTCTGTCGAGTTGCGCATGGATGGGAGGGCGGGCGGCACCTACACGTTCACGGCAGAGCTACGGCGATCCACCGGCTATACCGATCCGGTCGTGGCTTCCGTGCCAGTCAGCGCAGATTTGCCTGGAGATGGGGGCTTGGGATCAGTGGTCCATCTCGACTTCCCCCACATATCCGTCTCCGGCCCGGAGACGGAGACCTTCACCCTCAGATTCGTTGATATTTCCGGACCGGACGACTTGTTCCATGAGACCTCGGGACTCACCTCCGATCCGTGCCCGAACGTCGAGCAGACGGAGGAGAACGATGTCGCATCGCCAACAGTGCGTGACTCCGATCCGACCGGCTTCTTCGTCCTCCGCCATAACGTTCTGGTTGTAAACGATGTAGGCGATGCTCGCGATGGAGATCCTCTTGATGGCGTCTGTGCGACCTTCGAGGGTGTCTGCACGCTGAGAGCGGCGATCGAG
>JAUYIV010000158.1 GCA_030688105.1 Actinomycetota bacterium
ATGACCGTCGTCAGGCGTTCCTTGCGCAACGCGGTCACCTCGGGCTCATCGATCGGTTCCAGGACTCGGCCGACCGCCCAGGAGAGCAGCTGGTCAGCAAGCTGCGGGTTGCGCGCCAGGGCCGGACCGTGGGCATAGGTCCCGATGACCCGTCCCTGGACCGCGCCCTCCGCGCCGTCCCCGTTTCCCACGCCGTGGAGGGTCCGTCCCAGTGGTGCGGCCGCCGGTCCCAGATGGGTGGCGCCCGCGTGGTTCTCGTATCCGGTGATCAGGTCGGTGACGCCCGGCACTGCCGGATTGTCCGGTCGGCAGACGATCTCCCCGACGGCGCGCCGCGGCAGCCGGTCGGTGCTGATGTCCAGGATGCCCACGCCGGGCACCGGGTTTCCTTGGGCGTCGGGGAAGCGCTCGCCGAGCAGCTGATACCCGGCACAGATGGCCAGGATCGCGGCGCCTCGGTCCGCGGCAGCGGACAGCGCGCCATCGGTTCGCAGGTAGTCCGCCGCAGCCACCTGGGCGGTGTCCTCGCCGCCGCCGAGGACGTAGATGTCGGCCGTTCTGGGCACGGGATCGCCGGGGTTCACTTCGGTGACCCGCAGGTGCAGGCCGCGCAGGCGAGCCCGGTGTCGCAGTACCAAAACGTTGCCGCCGTCACCGTAGGTGCCCAGCAATGCCGGGTAGATCGACACAACCCCGATTTCGGGCCCGGTCGCATGTCCGCAACCGGCACGCGGCGTTGAAGAAGGTCGACTCATCGCGTTGCCGCTTCCCGGGCGGCCCGCCGACGCAGGGCCTGGAACGCCGTGTAGGTCGTGGCGCAGTCGAGCACCGGCCAGCTGCCCACCCCCGGGGTCAGGGGAGCGTCGCCTCGATAAGGATCCTCGATGACGACGTGGCGGACTTGGGCGTGCAGCAGTCGCACGGCCAGATCCCGCCGTCGACTGCCCGTGGCGATCACCAGTCGACCGCGCAGTTTCTCGAATGGCACATCCCACAGCCAGGACGGGTCGCGTCCGTCGGCGCTGTTCGCATTGATGGTGATGATGACCGGTTGAGGCGGTGGCGGCATCACATCGAGGAGTTCGCTCCAGCCCGCCGGGTTCTTGGCCAACCACAACCGGATCCGACGGGCACCGACGTCCAGGATCGCGTAGCGGCCCGACACCGACTCGACTGCCGCCATACGCCGCAGGGCTTCGGGCAGGTCAAGGTCCAGCGATTGGCAGGCGGCCAGCGCGAGGGTCGCATTGGCGGCGTTGAACCTTCCCGGCAGTCGGAGCTGGGACAGATCAAGTCGGATCCCGTCCGGGCCAACCGCCTCCTGCGCTCCTGGGTGCCCGCTTTGCCGGCTCCGATTCCGGTAATGCCATACGAGTCGCCAGTCGGGTCGTGGACGTTCGCGGCCGCAGCCGGGGCACGACCACTGTTCGCCGTCTCGCTTCAGCAGTTTCCCGCAGGCCACGCAAACCGTGGAGTCAACTGTCCAGGTCTGGCCCGCCGCAACCCAGACGACGTTTGGGGTGTTCTCAGCGGAATACGAGACGACCGGATCGTCGCAGTTGGCGATCACGGTGGTTCCCGGATTGGCGTCGAGCATCGCCCGCCACTTGCGGCCGATCATCGCGACCTCGTTCATCCGGTCGAGTTGGTCGCGGCTCAGGTTGCCGAGCACGACGCAGCGCGATCGAGTGGCGGGAAGGACCAGCGGCAGGTAGGCCTCGTCCACTTCCAGCACGGCGGGGGCGCCTGGCGGTCCGGTGGACAGCGCGCTGACGATGCCGTCGCTCATGTTCGCGCCAGTCGGTTGGGAGATGACGGGTCCGGCCTGTTCGCAGCCAGCCACCAGTAGCCGGGTCAGTGAGGTCTTTCCGTTGGTGGCCGAAACCAGGGCCCAGACCCGATCGCCGGCCAAATCCCGAATGGCCCGGGGGGCCAAGCGCAGAGCCAGGCGTCCGCCGATGACCATCCCTTCGCCTCGACCCAGGCGGCGTGACGTGCCGGCGGCCACCTTGCCCGCCCACAGGGCGGCTCGGGTTCGGGTCGGGATTCGCACGGCGTAACCCTATGGTCCCAGCGGTGGTCAGTGGTCAGCGGTTGCGGCCCAGGCGTTCGTGGCTGGTCACCCAGTCGCCATGGATGATCGCGCTGATCAGGGAGACCTCGCCGGCCAGGACGACGGCGGCGCAGATCTCGGCGAACTTCTCCACTTTGCCCGTGCCCGCGCAGCCGAGCAACTCCAGGCACTCGTGTTGGGTCACGAGAGCGGTTCCGCCTCCGTGGGTGGCGACGATCAGCGCGGGAAGGGTCATCGACCAGTACAGATCGTCGTTGGCCAGTAGTTGCAGATAGGCGATCCCGGCGTGGGATTCGGCCACGTTCGCTACGTCCTGCCCGGTGGCGATGAACATCGCCGCCAAACCGTTCGCGGCGTGCGCGCCGTTGTTGGCCGCTCCGGTGAGGAACGCGCCGGTGTTGGATATCTGTCGGGCCGCGAACACCTCCCGCGACTCGACCCCGAGTTCGTCTCGCAGGTACTCCTTGGTCAAGGTCACCT
>JAUYIV010000059.1 GCA_030688105.1 Actinomycetota bacterium
GACCAACAGGAAGACGACGCCGAGCCATGCCATCGCGAAGGTGGCCGATCCCGCCACGGGTTCACTGACGAACACCCACGAGAAGGCCGACGGAAACAGTGGTTCGAAGACGGAGGGACCCAAGACAACGCCCGCCAACAACTCGCCGACCACTGGCGGTTGGTGCAACCGCCTGGCCAGCGCACCCAAGACGCGTGCGGCGCCCACGAGCAACCCGAGTTGGACCAAGAAGACGAGCACCTGGTGCTCGCTGAGTGGCGGAGCGCCCAGACCAACCGCGATCAAATCCGGCCTTCAAGGGTCGGCTCTCGACCGGGTCCCCCCGGCTGGCGGGCCCGATTCGCCGGCATCAGGCAGGTCACCGATCGACGGGGTGCATCGATCCAGCTCAGATCGCCACCCGATTGGCTCGGATCTGCAAGGAGCCCGGTGGTGATCGCCTTCATGCGCCTCCCTGGTGCGACGGCCCGCTCCGGCGGATCGGGACATTATGGCCGAGCCCGCTACCCGCGGCTCACTTCCCGGGTGCGTCCTCCCCCGCCATTGGCGGGGGAGGTGGGCACCGCCCGAAGGCGGTGACGAAGGGGGCGGCTGAGACAGCGGGTGTCCGACGCGGCGCCTGTCGCTTTCCGCTCATGCCAATCGCCAACCGCCAATCGCCGCGAGCGAAGCGAGCGACTACACCGAGAACCGCACCACGATCACATCGCCCTCCGCGACCGTGTAGTCCTTGCCTTCGAGGCGGACCGAGCCGGCCGCCTTGGCTGCATCCCATCCCCCGGCATCGATCACGCTCTCGATCGGAGTGACCTCGGCGCGGATGAATCCCCTCTCCAGGTCGGTGTGGATCTTCCCGGCCGCCTCTCGGGCGGAGGCTCCGTCCCGCACCGTCCAGGCGTGCGCCTCCTTGGGGCCGACCGTGAAGAAAGAGATGAGCCCCAGTGTCCGGTAGGTCGCCTGCACCATCCTCGCCAGCGCCCCCTCCCCCAAACCCAAGCCCTCATAGAGCTCCAGGCGGTCCGCCGGGTCGAGCCGCGACGCCTCCTCCTCGAGCGCCGCGCTCAGCACCACCACCACGTCACCGGCTGGCACCACGGTCGCGACGGCTCTCTGGAGGTCCCCGGAATCGGTGTCGTCCTCACCGGCATTGACCACCCACACGCAGGGCTTGATAGTCAGCGGGGCCAGATCTCGGAACGCCACCAGCTCGGATTCCTCCCATGCCCCCTCGCGGAGAGGCCGGCCCGTGGCCAACAGCTCCGCTGCCTTGGCCACCGCCGCCGCCGCCGGCCGCTTTGCGGCGTCGGCGGTGGCCTCCTTCGCCGCCTTCTGCGACCTACGGGCGAACACGTCGGCGTCGGCGAGCACCAACTCGAGGAGGAGAGCCTCGGCCTGCGTGACCGGGTCGACGCCCGACTCCGCATCGGGGACCGCGTCGTCCTCGAAGGCGCGCAGCACCACGGCCAGCGCCTCCATCTCCCGCAACCGGCCCAGGTGCTGCGCGCCGAACGTCGAAGAGCCGGGCGCCATGGCCGGCAAATCGAGCAGATCGAGGGTGGCATGGACCACCTTGGCCGACTTCTCCACCTCGGCGGCGCGATCGAGGCGGTCGTCGGACACCTTCGCCACGCCCACGTTGGGCTCCGTCGTGGAGAAGGGATGCGCCGCTGTGCGAGCCGCGAGGCCAGTGAGGGCGTTGAAGAGCGTCGTCTTCCCCACATTGGGCAGGCCGATGATCGCAAGGTGGGCCACGGCGGGCGATGGTACCGGGCGGGTCGCCCGGCCCGGCAGCGGGCCGGCGGCACGCCGTGATCCGTCTGCGACTCGGGAACCCGCGGTACGGCCATCCACCCTCAGGGTCCGGCGAGAGCCCACCGGGACCACCCAGCTCAAACCGCGCCGCGTCAGCAGAGACGGGCGGCGGGTGGCGAGCGAGGCGAGCCCTCCGGGGCCGCAGCAAGACCGCCACGTGTGCCGACCGGACCGCGGAGCAGGGCGTCGATCTCTGGCTCCGTATACCCGAGCCGCCCCAGGACCCCTCGGGCGTCTTCACCGGGAACCCGCCGCGGAGAGGGCCGGGTCGTCGGCGTCCGCGAGAAGCGCGGCGCCGGAGCCGGCTGCATGACCCCGGCGACCTCGATAAACCCGCGGCGCGCCGAGGTGTGCGGATCGTGTGGCGCTTCGGACATGGCCAGCACCGGGACCACACACGCGTCTGTGCCGGCGAACACCGCCGTCCACTCCTCACGGGACCGCGTGGCGAAGACCGTGGAGAAGCGGTCGTGGAGCCGCGGCCAGCCGGATCGGTCGTACTGATCCGGCAGGTCCTCGTCTCCCACCCCCAGTCCGTTGAGGAGCTCGGCGTAGAACTGTGGCTCCAGCGCCCCGACGGCCATGAATCGGCCGTCCGAGGTGCGGTAGCAGCGGTAGAAGGGGGCGCCCCCGTCGAGCAGGTTCCCTCCCCGATCATCGGTCCAGAGGCCCTGGGCGGACAAACCGTGGAACATCGCGGTCAGAAGAGCGGCGCCTTCCACCATCGCCGCGTCGACCACCTGGCCGGCACCGGACCGCTCTCGCTCGACCAGGGCAGCAAGCACGCCGGCGATGAGGAGCATCCCGCCGCCACCGAAGTCGGCCACCAGGTTCAGCGGTGGCGGTGGCGGCTCCTCGGGCCTTCCGAGCGGATGGAGAGCACCGGCGATGGCGATGTAGTCGATGTCGTGTCCCGCCGACCCGGCACGCGGCCCGTCCTGCCCCCAACCGGTGATGCGCCCGTAGACCAACCGGGGGTTGCGCTCGAGGCACTCCTCCGGGCCTACGCCGAGCCGTTCCATGACCCCCGGCCGAAACCCCTCGACCAGCACGTCGGCCCTCTCGGCGAGTCGCAGCAGCACCTCGACCCCATCGGGATGCTTGAGGTCGATCGAGATCGAGGCGTCGCGGCCGCGGAGCATCGCATCCTGAGGGACCATGACCGCGGCCCCGTCCTTGCGCTCCACCCGGGTCACCGACGCACCCAGGTCGGCGAGGACCATCACCGCAAAGGGCCCCGGACCGATCGAAGCGATCTCGAGCACTTCGACCCCGGCCAGCGGCCCGCTCATCGGACCGCTCCGTCGAGGAGACGGGTGGAACCGGTCACCGGATCCCGATCGAGCACGATCAGATCCTCGATCCACTCCCGCATCGCCGGGACATGGCTCACCAACACCACCAGCCGGTCGGTCTCGGCGGAGACCAGGCGTTCGATCCCACGCATCGCCAGGTCGAGGTGCTCGGGGTCGAGGCTGCCGAACCCCTCATCGAGAAAGAAGGCGTCGAGCCTGCCGCCCTCCCGGGAGACGATCTCGGCAAGGGCCAGGGCGAGCGCCAGCGAGGCGAGGAACGTCTCGCCCCCACTCAAAGACGATGGAGCCCGCACCGCGTCGGCGGCGGCGAGGTCGACGACATTGATCTCGCCGTCGTTGCTGAAGCGATAACGCTGCGCGGTGAGCGTCTCGAGATGCTCACTCGCCAGGTCGGCTAGCTCCCGGCGGCGTTCGTCGAGCACGAATTCGAGGAACCCGGACGGCCGCAAATCGGTGTGGAGGCGCTCGAGCCGCGCCGCCCGGTCGATGATCTCGCGCTCCTCGTCCGCCAGAGCCTCCATCTCGGCGAGCCGCTTCTCGAGGATCTCGACGGCGGCGCCCAGCGCGGTCGCTTCTCTGGCCGCCTCGGTCGAGACCTCGACGATGTCGTCCTTGTCGGCGAGCCCGGCGCCCTCGAGCAGCTCCGCCCTGGCCTCCCGCGCCGCCTCCACCTCGTGCTGCGCCTGCTCCTGCTCCTTGCCCGCCGACTCGCGCGCCTCGAGCCAGTGCGTCCTCAGGGCTCGCATCCCATCCTCGACCTCGGCCGGGCTTTCCCCCACCTCGATATCGGCGTCGAGCCTTCCGGCCAGTCGAGAAAGGTTCGTCCGCAGCCGTTCGACGGCGGCGCGCACCGCCTCACGGCCGGTGCGAGCGGCATCGGCCTCCCGGCGCACCGCCGACTCGCGCGAGCGGGCCTCGGCGAGAGCCTTCTCTGCGGCGGCGACCGCCGCCCGATGGACGGCGAGCCGCTCCTCCGGATCGCCCTCGCCGAGGAGACCGGCGATCGCCGCGGCGAGCTCCTCGACCGCAGCACGTGCCTTCGCCTCGGACTCCTGCGCGCCGACCAGGCTCGACTTTGCCTGATCGAGCCTTTCCGCGGCCGCCTCGAGAGCGGCGCCATTTTTGGCGACGGCGGCGTGAGCCGCCGATCTGGCATCGCCTGCCTTGGCGGCGTTCGCTGCCGCCTTCTGCGCCTTCTGCTCGGCGGCATCCGCCTTGGCGGCGGGTCTCGCTCTGGGGAGCGCGGTTACCACCTGGTCGCACACCGGGCAGGGCTCCCCCGCCACCAGCTCGGCTCGAAGCGAGTGTGCCCGGTCGGCGGCGTGGGCGGCATGGAGGGCATCGCGGGCGGCGATCTCATCCACGTCGGCCTTCTCGGCAGCCGAGGCGGCCACCTGCGCCACCTTCTCGGCGTCGGCCAGACCCTTCCCGGCCCCGTCGAGCGCCGACTCGGCGGCCTCGACCGTCCTTTGGGCTGCGGCGAGTCGCTTCGACTCGGACTCCAGTGCCGCGACCGCGGCCCCGTGGCGGGCGACCTGGCCGGCGGCGCCCTCCAGCGCCTCGCGCCCTCCGGCCCTCTCGACCGCCGCCTCGACCGCCCCGACCGCGGAGGCCACGGCGACTTCCGCCGCTTCGACGGCAGCCGTCGACTCCATGACGGCGGCATCCGCCTCGACCGCCGACCTGAACAGGTCCTCGGTCGAGTCCCGATCCGGGATCGACGCCACCAAGTCTTCGAGCCCCTTGATCCTGCCTGCGGCCGTGGTCGCCTTCTGCTCTGCGGTGCGGAGGACCTCCTCCACCTGACTCACCGAGCCCCGGAGTGCCTCCAGCGTCCTGGCTCGCTCGTCGGCGGCGACCAGGGCGTGTTGCTTCTCCGCGAGATCCTTGCGGTCGGATTCGGCGGTCTCCCGCCGGTCGGCCAGCACCTGGAGGCGTCCTCCGAGCCCGTCGAGACGGATCTTCACGGCGTCCCGCATCGCGTCGAGGCGATCGAAGCCGAACACCCCCTTCAGCACCTTGCCGCGATCGGTCCCCGATGCTTCGAGGAACCCGGCGAACTGGTTCTGGGCGAGCAGCACGGATCGCCGGAACGCTTCGAAGTCGAGCCCGAGGATCTCCTCGACCTTTTCGCCCATCTCTCTCGCCCTGTCAGCCACCTCGACGTCTTGGTCGCCTTCGACCCGGTACAGGGTGTGGGCGGCGGCGCCGCTCCGCCGCACTACCCGCACCGCCTTCCACACCGTGCCGTCGACCTCGAACGTCAGTGACACGTGGAGGCTGTCGCGCCTCTGGTTGATGAGGCTCTTGGTGTCGCGCTCGAACCGGGGCGTCTTCCCGTAGCGCGCGAACGACACCGCATCGAGGATCGACGACTTGCCGCTTCCGATAGGGCCGACGATCCCCACCAGGCTTCTGTCGGCGAAGCCAAAGGTCGAGTCGTCGGCGTACGAGCGGAAGCCGCGGAGGGTCAGCTCACGTGGACGCATCGGCCACCTCCCCGCTGATCTCTCGAAACAGCTCCATCAGCTCATCCGCCGGGTCACCCCGATGGACCTCCCGGTGGTAGTCGGCGTATAGGTCATCGAGCGGACGACCCGCAGTGGTGGGTCGAGCGTCCCGGGTGCGGTCGTACTCGGCCCTCACCTTGACCACGTTGGGGAACCGCTGGCGCGCCAAGTCCATGAGGCCGGGATCCGGCCCATCTGTGGTCACCGCGAGGTCGAGATAGGCGTCGTCGAGGTCGTCGCGCGCATTGATCTCCTCCCAGGTGCCTTCGACACGGATCAGCAGCCGACCGCCAATGATCGACACCGATCGGACCGAGGCCGGCGCCTGCGGCGAGGTGTCGACCATGACGACCCGTTTCTCCTCCCCCGCCTCGCCGAAGTCCAACTGGAGCAGTGAACCGGCGTACTGCGCCGGCACCCGCGCTCCCGGCACCGGCTGGGGCGCATGGATGTGGCCCAATGCGACGTAGTCGACGGACGTGGGGATGGCGCCATCGGTGGCGGCGTAGGCCTCGCCGATGTGGAGGTCGCGCTCTCCGCGGGGGGCTCCGGTGTGGATCTTGACCCCGCCGACCATGAAGTGACCGAGGAGGAATGTGGCCTCATCCGCCCCGGCCACCTCGGCGAGGGCCGTCGCATAGGACTCGGTGATCTTCCGCACCCGGTCGGCGTACTTGCCATACCACTCGTCGGCCCTCGCCATGAAGTCGACGGTCTGAGCGGCTCGCAGGAACGGGAAGCAGGCGACGTGGGCCCGGCCGGCCCGGGTGTCGAGCGACAGGATCCCCCCCTCACCGGGGGCCTTGATGCGCCCGACGAGATGAACCCCGAACGGTGCCAAAAAGGGCGCCAGGGTCTCGAACAACTCGGGGGAATCGTGATTGCCGGCCACCGCCACGACGGGGCGCTCACCCGCATTCGTCAGCCGTACCAGGCCCTCGAGACCGAGCCGAAGGGCCTCGACCGGCGGTGCCGGGCGATCGAACAGGTCGCCGGAGTGGAGCACGAGGTCGGCGCCTTCGGCATCGGCGATGGCGACCACGGCGTCGACGACAGCGCGATGCTCCTCGAACCGGTCGTGACGTTCGAGCCGCCTGCCGAGATGCCAATCGGAGGTGTGGAGAACCCTCATGCGCACCACTCAGTCTGGGAAGGTGGCGGGCGACCGGCAACCAGCAACCAGCGACCGGCAAGTCGGATCCTGCTCGAAGCCGGCAACCGGAGACTGGAGGCTCTCACAGGCCCTTGAACACGTGCTCGTCGTCTTCGGCTACCTCTTCCTTCCGGGTCGCCCACGGCGGGAAGGGGAAGTCCACCACGAGGGGGACCGGGATCGACGGCTGGGACATGACCATCGTGCCCGGCTTGAGGAGGCGGGCCCGGGCCCTGGTCGAGGGCAGCATCCACCCATACTCGGAGCGCTCCGCCTCGGCGGCGTCGAGGCGTCCGGTGACCCGGAGTGCGGCGTTCTCGAGTACCTCCGGCGCAACCCGGGAGGCGCTCTGCTGCGCCCCCACCAGCAGCACCCCGAGCGACCGGCCCCGCTGGGCGATGTCGATGAGCATGTCCTTGATCGGGCTCTGCCCCTCCCGCGGGGCGTACTTGTTCAACTCGTCGAGGACGACGACGGAGAGCGGAAAGCGCTGACCGCTCCCCTCCTTTTCCCCGAAGGCTTCGGACAGGAGGGCCCCGACCACGAACCGCTGGGCCAGCTCGTGGAGTGACTGGATCGCCACCACCGTGATCTGGGCCTGCGCCCGGTCGATCCGACGGCTCTCCCCGGGCTGGATGAGCTGCCCGAGACGGACCACCGCGGCGTGGAGGCGGCGCATGAAGGCCGACACCGTGCCTCCCTGGACCCGCCCGGTCCACCGAACGTCGGGCTCTCCGTCGGCGGGATCGAGGAACTCCTCGAGCGCCGCGGCGAGGCCATTCAGGTCCTTGATGACCCGCTCTCCCTGGTTGGGCCGCACGAGATCGCCCGGGCCGTGCCCCTCGGAGGGGTCGCGGAGGACAATCGCGCCGGGTGCCCCGGCCACGTCGACGGCGAACCGCTTCAGCTGCGACTCGACCCTCTCGGCGACGAACGAGATCTGATTGCGAGCGTCGGTGGCATCGGTGAACAGAAATCGCAGCAACCCCTCGTCGACGAACTCGCGGAGGGTCCAGGCGAACACCGCGACGTCCTGACGTCCGGCGATGTCGGGGACCAGCACGTCGCCCGACCGGGGTCGGGGCGGCGCCCACAACGACACCGACGGAAAGGCCTGCGGCTCGACGCCGAGCGCCGCCCACTTCTCGGCATGATCGGCAGAGAAGTCACGGTTCGGCTTGTCGAGCCAGAGGAGGTCCTCGCCCTTGACGTTGAAGACGAGCACCCGGAGGTTCTTGCCGGCGTCGCCCACGATGTCGCGACGACCGGTCAGCATCCTGAGGAAGAAGAGCGCGAACGAGGTCTTGGTCGCCACCCCCGAGATGCCGGAGATGGACATGTGGCCCCCCTTGCGGCCGTCGAAGAAGTCGAGGTCGACGTAGAGCGGAAGCCCATCACGGCCCAGCCCCACCGGGAGCGGGCGGGTCATCTCGTCGGTGTACAGCGCCTTGGCACGGGCCTCCCCGGTCGCCCGGTCGACCGCACCACCGGGGTCGGGGGCCACCCAGAGCTCGGGGTCGACCCGGGTCACGGCCACCTGGGCGGATCGGACCTTCGCCCCGGGCATGCTCCCCTC
Organism: Actinomycetota bacterium; assembly: GCA_030688105.1. Lineage (GTDB taxonomy): Bacteria > Actinomycetota > Acidimicrobiia > Spongiisociales > UBA11373 > JAUYIV01. The sequence goes on from JAUYIV010000059.1 coordinate 8,368, forward strand.
GTCGGCGATCCGAAAGGTGTCCGACTCGAACGACGCCCCCTCGTATACCGCCTCGACCTCGGTGACGATCCCGTAGGTGCTCACCTCCTTGGCCCCGGGGACGTCGGTGGTGACCACCACCAGGTCGTCGAGCTGGAGGTATTCACCGTCGCCGATCACCACCCGGAACTCGCGGGTGTTGGTGTGCTGGCTTCCCAGGACCCTGCCGACGCTCACACCGCCTCCATCGCCACCGCCGACCGGAGCGCCCGGAGCACGAGCCCGGCGTCGCCGAGCCGGTGGCGCAGGTCGCGCTCCAGGGCAGCGATGGGTACCAGGTTCTGTGGGGCCCGGGGCTCGATGTGGGGCTCGGACCCCACGAGCGGAAGCACCGCGGCCGAACGATCGGCGATCCGGACCACGGACTGGCGATCGAGGGCCGCCGAGGCTTCACAGCGCACGACTCCCACCCAGGAGTGCCCGTCGGCGCGGTCGGAAAGGCGGACGTACCAGGAGTATCGGCGGAAGCGCCCCTCGCCGATGGCGAACAGCGGCGTGCGGTGCGCCTTCGGCAATCTCCCGACGATGGAGCCGTCGGGCAGGTACGAGCGGCGATGGCTCTTGACGTAGCCCATCTTGTCGGAGGCGGTGTAGTCGTACAGAGGCCCATCGGCGACAACGAAGTAGCCCGAGCCAGCAAGGTCCTCGGCGAGGTCGGCCTCCGCCTTCCGCATGGCGGCGTGGAACTGCTGGATCAACGAGGCGGGATCGTCGCCGTCCACCGACGAAGTCCGGTACACCAGCCACGCCGGAAGCGGCGGAAGGCTGGGGGCGTGTCCCTCGGCGAGGATCGCCATCCGCACCACCTCGGGCCGCACCACCTCGCTCCTGGTGGCGGCACGATCCCACACCACCGCTCCGGTGGCGAACGAGCCGCAGATCCCTGGCACCGGACCCGAGTCGTCGTCGAGGAGGAGCCGGGCTTCGACGCGCCGGACCCCATCGACGAACGCCACGATCGGGATGCCGTCGTCGGACCCGGGGATGGGCTCCCAAGGGCGATCCTCGACGTCGAGATCGACCGACCCCTCAGCCGGGGTCAGCGAATCGTCGGGGTCGACGGCGGCTCCATACTCGGGAGCCCACCCCTCGACGTGGAGTCGGGCCATGGCCAGCGATGGTACTCAGGGGGTGTGACGCGGAGAGGGCTCGCTTCGCTCACCCGCGATTGGCGATTGGCAATGGGCAAGGAGCAATGAGATGACGGCGGGTCGAAGTCTTGCCGGAGGCGGGAGGCGGGAGGCTCATCTAATCGGCACGATCTTCAGTACGAACCCGTCCTGGGTGAGCACGTACATCTCACCGTCCCCGCCGAGGCCGAACGACTGGACCTGCCCGATCTGGCCGAACTCGAGCGTCCAGTCCCGCTCGTCGACCGCGCCGGCGCCGTCGAAGCGGAAGGAGCGGACCCAGCCGCCGCACCAGTCGCCATAGAAGTAGTGCCCCTGCATTTCGGGGATGGCGTCGCCTCGATAGACGTAGCCGCCGATCACCGAGCACCCCTCCGAGTGC
>JAUYIV010000060.1 GCA_030688105.1 Actinomycetota bacterium
CGGGCCCGAAATCGGCACGCACACAAGAGGCGGTGGCTGGTGGCTGGTGGCTGGAGGCATCCTCGGTAACCTCCCCCCGTGTCAGTCACCCCGGACCCATCGACCCTCGTCTCCGCGGCTGCGTCAGGTGATCGGCGTGCTCTCGCCCGTCTGATCTCGATCCTCGAGGACCGCCGCGAGGGGCACGATGAGGTGCTTCCATTGGCGTTTGCCGCCGCGAGACCGGCTCACCGCATCGGTATCACCGGCGCCCCCGGGTCCGGGAAGAGCACCCTCACCGATGCCCTGATCCGGGTGATCCGGGAGTCGGGTGGACCGGTGGCGGTACTCGCCGTCGACCCGACCAGCCCATTCACCGGTGGTGCCGTCCTTGGCGACCGGGTACGCATGCAGGAGCACGTCCTCGACGCCGGCGTATACGTCAGATCGATGGCCAGCCGCGGCCACATGGGCGGCCTCTCGGCCGCTGCTCCCAAGGCGCTGCTAGCCCTCGAAACCGCCCGATTCCCCTTTGTGATCATCGAGACGGTGGGTGTGGGGCAAGACGAGGTGGAGGTCGCCGCTGCCGCCGACACCGTCATCGTCGTCGTCACCCCCGGGTGGGGAGACGGCATCCAGGCCGCCAAGGCAGGCATCCTCGAGATCGGTGACATCTTCGTGGTCAACAAGGCCGACCGGCCGGGGGCCGACGATGCCGCGGCCGAATTGCGGGCGATGCTGGCGTTGGGAGGGGAGTTGGACTGGGAACCGCCGATCATCAAGACCGTGGGGACCAAAGCATCCGGCGTCGGTGAGGTCTGGGACGCCATCGAAGTGCACCGGGAGCACCTCGGTGCCGAGGGTTTGGACAAGGCGCGGGGCCGCCGCCGCCGGGCCGAGCTCGAGACGGCACTGGTCGAGATCCTCAGGGAGAAGGCAAAGGAGATCGCTGCCCGCAGCGGCGCGGTGCCGACCGCCGTCGAGGCAGGCGATCTCGACCCCTGGACCGGGGCGCGCCGGCTCGCGGGTGGGTGACGCCGGATCTCAGGCTCGCTTGTCCCACGCCGCGACGTACCAACACGCACGGTGATAAATTTCGTGGTGACACCCAACAGGCTCTGAATCAGAGCCGGGACGGAGCGGAAGATGAACCGGACATCGAGCATGGGGCTTCTGGTATTCGGCATCGTGCTTGGAGTCGTCGGCGCGATCCTCAGGTACGCCGTCGAGGTCGACCCTGACGGATTCGACATCCAAGCCGCGGGCGTAATCATGCTGGTTGTCGGGGTGGCGACCGCCATCGTGGCACTGGCCCTGCTCGCCATCGGCAGCAGTCGCCGGAGCACCGTGACCGAGAGCGTTCAGGCGACGCCGACCGGCGAGGTGCGGACGGAGACACGTTCGGATTCGGGCCCGGAGCTGTAAGAGTCCGGGTCGACGGCCGGGAGCACACCGACTCGGGGCGCCGGACTCCGGGGGTGGGCCACCGCCATGGCTCGGGCGCGCGCCGTCGATCGGGGGGTGAGTTCACCCACACTGCCGCAGTCCCAGCTCCGTCATCCCAGCCAACGGCGACCAGGCCGGGGCCCCCCACCGCCACGGAGTTCACCTTGTCGGAGGTGCCGCCGAAGACGCCTCGTCATGGGGTTCCCGGGACCAGACCAACCCATCGGATGACGGCGCTTGCCGCACCCGGGTCTCTGTCAGTCCGACAGACTCACAGGTCTGCGCTGAATGTGTCGCAGGCGCTGGGATCACCGGTGTCCAACCCCACGCGGAACCAGTCCTGGCGCTGCTGTGATGAGCCGTGGGTCCATGTCTCGGGGTTGACCTGGCCCTGGGTCTGCTCCTGGATCCGGTCGTCTCCGACCGCGGCCGCGGCGTCGAGTGCCTGGGCGATCTGGTCGGGGGTGAGGGGCGTGAGGAACCCGGTTTCGACAGCATGGTTGGCCCAGACGCCGGCGTAGCAGTCGGCCTGCAATTCGGTACGAACCGACCCGCTCTCGGCGCCGGACCCGCCGCTCCCCGACCCCAGGGTGCCCATCAGGTTCTGGACGTGATGGCCGTACTCGTGAGCGATGACATAGGCCTCGGCGAATGGGCCGCCCTCGGCACCGAGGCGCTTGGTCAGCTCATCGAAGAATCCGAGATCTATGTAGATCCCGGCATCCGGCGGGCAGTAAAACGGCCCCACCGCGCTGGTGGCTTGTCCGCAGCCGGTGCTGACTCCCCCTTCGAAGAAGGTGGTCGGGGCCAGTCGGTACCCCTCCATGGCGTCACCCCAGTAGGCCTGGATGCTGTTCACGTAACCGACGATCCGGCAGTCGTCGCGGGTGTTGGCGTCGGCGCCGGTCTGGCACTCCTCGTTGAGATCGCTGCTCTGCTCGCCGCCCACCGTCTCCCCGCTGAGCGCTCCGACCACCTCCGCTGGGTCGCCACCCATCACCAAGAACAGCACCACGCCCAAGATCCCGGCGATCCCCCCGCCGATGGCGAGACCTCCGCCACGTCCGCGACGATCACGAACCTGGCCCGGGTCGAGTGGTGCGTCCTTCTGAAACGTCATCGATCACTCCACACTGCTCAAGATGACGAACACCGTGTCCAGCTCCCGCGAGCCGGGTTGGATCCCCTTACCCAGGGTTCGCGGATGTCATGCAATATACCGCCACCGATGGCTCGTCTCCCATCAGTGGGCAGGACCTGCCTCGTTGGGGTCCGACCGTGCCTGCCTCGAAGGACCCGCGACCGGTCCTCGGCCGAGGCCACCATCTGACATCGGCCCTCCTCTGGTACACAATCACCCCTACCCGAGCCGGAGAAACCAATGTCACTCGTCCGCTACGAGACCGACGGTCCAGTGGCCGTCATCACCCTCGACCGGCCCCCGGTCAATGCCCTCTCCGCAGGGGTGATCGCCGATGCCGAGACGGTGCTCGATCAGGCGTCTTCCGATGACGTGAGGGCGGTGATCGTCACCGGGTCCCCGCACTTCGCCGCAGGTGCGGACATTTCCGAGTTCAAGGCGGCGATGGAGTCGGGGGACAGCGGCGCCACCTTGGGGGTCGAATTGGGGCATGTCCTCAAACGACTCTCCGCCTTGCCCAAGCCGGTGATCGCCGCGGTGCGCGGGTACGCCCTCGGGGGCG
>JAUYIV010000069.1 GCA_030688105.1 Actinomycetota bacterium
ATCGAGTTCGCTGCGCCTTTGCCGCCACTCATCGACCCCTGGGTACATGGTCGCCAGTAGATCCGGGTTCATCCGGCGGTCCATCGCCAAGTGCGTCCGGCCCCCGCTGTTGGCCGCGACCTCGTCAATGGCATCCAGAACCCGACCCGTGTCGTCGGTCGCGGGCAGCCGAAGCCGCAGAGCCCAACCGGGTCCGGGTAGCCCCAGAGGCGCGCGGTTGCGCGTTCCGAGCCGACGAACGATGGCCCGGGTGACGGGAATATCTTCGGCGGCGCACATTGCCAGGGCGGCGCTGAGCGCCCCGTGCCCGCAATCGGGCACCGCGAACTCGTGTTCGATTACATCGTCGGGCTTCCGGGAATCAACCGGTGCCGCCATGCCGCCGGTGCCGGTCAGAGCGCCAGCCAGCGAGAGCAGCGAACCTTCCATGTGGGCTGGCGTCGAACGGAACCAGAGGTCGTGCGAGGCCCGGACCACTCTTTGCGGGAGAAACCGGCGCCAGCGTCCGGAGGTCAGCTGAACCGCCGACCCGCTGGCGCCCGGCGCCTGGTCGGTCTCGAAGTCGAGAGCCGATTGCTGACGAGCGGCAGGCAGCTCGGTCACCGAGGCGGGTCGACCGGAGGTGACCACTCCGCGCCCAAGCTGTGAGCCGGTGGCGGTCGGGTCGAGTCGCGCCCACAGGTAGCCGGGCCGAACTGAACCGGGGCTGGCGGCCCTGCTTCCGGTTCCGGCCCGCCCAGCGGCCGACGCCATGGTCGCCAGCACCGCATCCAGATCCGTGCACTTGGTCGATTCGGTGGTCAGCCAGGCGGAAGTGACGGGCACGATTCGGATGGTGGCCGCCGTGATCGCCCCGGTCAGGCCGAGTCCGCCCACCGTGGCCCAGAAGTGTTCAGCCGTGTCACCCGTCGGCTCGCAGGTGCGCAGGCGTCCTTCTCCGTCCACCAGCTCGAACGACACCACCTGGTCGGCCAGTGAGCCGGAGGCGTGATGACCATTCCCGAATGCGCAGGAGGCGATGGAACCACCCAAAGTCAATCCGAGATCGTCGGGGGTGCTTGCCGGACACCAGCCGTGCCGCAGCAACTCGGCGATGAGCGTGCGAAGCGGAACCCCACCGGCCGCCCGGGCGATGCACGATTCCCAGTCAATGCGTATCGAGCGACCCGACGCCAGCGGCCCGGCGAGACTCAGGGCGACCCCGCCCGTATTGCGGGCGGCGTCGCCAGCGAGCGGACCCGAGCCCCGGCGGAAAATCACTCCTCGGTCAGGAGCCGAGGTGAGGGCTTGCCTCACCTCGGCTGGTCGGGTGACTTCGGTCTCAGGTCTGCGCCGCTCGTCGGCAGCCGGTCGGCGCCGGGCGGTCATGACCTCAGACACCTACGATCCTCGTCGGCTCGGACAGCTTCCGGCGCTCGACGATCATGTCGATCACGCCGATGAGGCAGATCACCGCGGACACCGCGAGGACGGACGAGACGATCTGGGCGATCGAGTCGTGGTAGACGAAAACCAGTCCGATGAGGGCGACCGTTCCCGCCCACAGCACCAGTACCGCCAGTCGGTTGTTCTCCGCGAGTTGGCTGTAGAGCAGGAACTGAGTGAAGGAGAAGGCGGCACCCTCGGCGGCGAACATCCAAACCTGGCCCGACAATCCCGCGTACTGGCTGCCTCCGACGAAGGAGACCACCAGATTGGGCAACAGGGCGACTATGGCGGTCAGCAGTACCCCGATGGTCGCGACGGCGCTCGCGGCCAACAGGAGAGTTCTGCCGCGGCGGTGGTCGGCCATCCGCGGATAGGCGATGACCCCGATGAATTGCGGCAGCCAGAAGGCCACCTTGGCCACCACCGCTCCCGCCGCGTACATTCCGGCCTGCTCAGCGGGAAGAAAGTGCCTGGCCAACAGCACGTCGACGTTGGTCAGCACGAACAGCACGAACAGCGAATGACTCGCATGGAGCATGTCGCCGCGAAGCTTCGGCATTCGGATCGCCGGCCGCTTGACGAGCGGGGCCAGGATCAGGAAGCCCAGGGCCACCGCGAGTCCGAGGCCTAGCGCCAGACCCAGGCAGGCGCCGACCACCGTGCCGACCGCGAACACCCCGATGATGCCGCCACCGGCCCGACCCAACCCGGTCATCAGGTAGACCGCCGACAGGCGACCGTGGGACTCCTGTCCTTGGGTGACGCCCAGCTGGCCGCCCATGATGGTGGCCGGGAACAGGGCAACGGCGATCAACAGCACCGGGATCGGTCCCGACAGGTGGAGCAGCCGAACGAGCAAGGGCGACAGAGCGGCGGTGATTCCGGCGACGATCAGCGCCGCCCAGATGGAGTCCTGGAGTACCGCGGCCGAACCGCGCGGCCGTTCCTTGGGTCCGAGCAGTACCACGCGCCGCGCGCCCGCCGCTTGGATCCCCAGGGCGGCGACCGAGGCGACCAACAGAATCGCGAGCAACGAAGCGAGCTCGCCGAATAACGCCGGTCCCATCCGGTGGGCGGCGACGAGGTTCAGGGCGTAGGCGCTCACCTGGCCGACCCCGATGGCGGCGGCCAGGAGTAAGGCGGCCGCAGTCGGAACCTTGCTTCCGGGCGCACGCAATCTGGTTGGTGACCGGTTCTCGGTCGTCTCCGCAGCCACTGGCGCCTCCCCGAGGCCAGACTCTATGCGGAAGGGTGCCCCTCAGTCGGTATGACGGCTCGCCGGGATTCATCGAACCTTGATCCATCGATGACGAGACGAATATCCGCGAGCGGAACCCTGGACGAACGGGTGGCAGGCGACGGGAAGGATCACTGTGATGATGGGCTGGTGGGGCGGTGATTGGGGTGGCTGGATGATCTTCATGGCGGTGCTCTGGGTTGTGCTGATCGTCGCAGGCGTGTGGGCGGTGATGGCGCTGACGCGCGGCAACCGGCCTTGGTCTGGCTCGGCGGAGTCGCCCAAGGAGATCCTCGATCGACGGTTGGCATCCGGAGAGATCGACGTTGAGGAGTACGAGCGGCTTCGGCGGGCGCTCGGGCTTGGAACCTGAACTCCGACGGCGCGGTTCCGGCGCCCGCAGTCACCGGAACCGACGGCAGGTGATCAATAGGTGATCAAGGCGTGCTTTGGCCACCCGGATCGGGTTACCGTGGAAGTCGGTGCCGCGCTGGCGGAACGGAGGACCCTGGTGACCGATCCGGTTCGAATCCTGGTGGTTGACGACGAGGTGGCGCTTGCTGACATCGTCGCCTCGTATCTGCGTCGGGAGGGATTCGAGGTGACCGTGGCTCACGACGGTCGGGCCGCGATCGACCTGGTTCGGGAGAAGCCACCCGATGTGGTTCTGCTCGATGTGATGTTGCCCGGTATCGACGGGTTCGAGGTCTGTCGCCAGATCAGGAGTCACTCCGATTGTTATGTCCTCATGCTCACGGCGCGCGACCATGAGGTGGACAAGGTCGTCGGTCTGACGGTGGGCGCTGACGACTACCTGGTGAAGCCTCATTCGCCGCGGGAGCTCGGGGCCCGGATTCGCGCCATGCTGCGCCGGCCGCGCAGTGACGGCCAGGGGTCGTCGGTGTCAGCCGGGTCGATGCCGGGCGGCAGGGCGGCGGGAGCCACAACGGCCCGGGAGCAGACGATCCGGATCGGAGATCTCCGGGTCGACCTCGCGGCGCGGAGAGTGTGGGTGGCAGAGATCGAGGTGCAGCTGACTCGGACCGAGTTCGATCTCCTGGCGTTGCTGGCCGCCGCGCCGCGGCGGGCCTTCACCCGCCGACAGTTGATCGAATCCGGATGGGGGTCCAACTGGTTCGGTGACGAACACGTGGTGGACGTTCACATTGGGCACCTGCGACGGAAACTCGGTGACGACGCAGCGGAGCCCCGTTTCATCAGGACGGTCCGCGGTATCGGCTACGGGATGGTCGATCGGTCGTGATCAGGTCTCCGGGACTGGCAGGCCGCTTGTTGCAGGCGCAAGTCGTGATCGTCGGCATTGGTGTCGTCTGCCTGGCGGCTACCGCTGCCGTAGTCGCGCCACCGGTTTTCTCCGAGCACCTGACTATGGCCGGTGAAACCGATCCGGTGGTTCAGGAGCACGCCCGCGAAGCATTCCGTTGGGCGTTTGCCGTCTCCATGACCGTGGCCGGCATCGCGTCGCTGACGGCTGCCGTGTTGTTGTCATGGTTGCTCGCTCGCCGGGTCGGTCGACCCATGGAGGAACTTGCGGCGGCGGCCGAGTCGGTGGCGGCCGGCGATTACGGGGTCCGGTTGCCGGATGATGCGATGGGTCGAGAACTCACCACCCTGGTTGCCACGTTCAGCTCGATGGCGGATCGCCTTTCTGACACTGAGGCCGCTCGAGATCGGGTGATGTCGGATCTCGCGCATGAGATGCGGACTCCCGTGGCGACATTGGAAGCCCAGGTCGACGCGTTGGAGGACGGGGTGCTGGCGCCGGACGCGGAGTCTTTCGACTCGATGCGGGCCCAACTCGGTCGGTTGAGGCGGCTTGCCCACGATTTGAGCGAGGTCGTTCGCATCCAGGAAGGCGGGCCGGGCATGACGCTCGCGCCGGTGCGGTTGGACGCGGTGATTGGAGAGGCCGTGGCGGGGGCCCGGGCCCGTTTTGTCGCTCGGGACGTGGCTCTCGGCCTTGTGGACGAGGCGGACGCGGGGGTCGTGGTCGCGGTGGATCATGATCGCATCCAGCAGGTGTTCGGCAACCTGTTGGACAACGCGTTGCGTCACACGCCACCGGGCGGGGCGGTCACGGTGCGCACCCGGTCGACGGCATCCACGGTCACGGTCGAAGTCGCCGACACGGGCGAGGGGATCGACCAGACGGACATCGACCGCGTTTTCGACCGCCTCCACCGGGGCGACTCGGCCCGAACTCGCAGCCGGGGAGAGGGCAGTGGGCTCGGGTTGACCATCGCCCGGGCCATCGTGATCGCACACGGCGGTTCGTTGACCGCTGCCAGTGCCGGGCCGGGGCAGGGAGCGGTGTTCACCGTGGTGATGCAGCAGTGCCCGCAGGCGGACAGATCGGTCCGCGGTCCGCCCGCTGGGCCGTTTTCTTCATGAAGTCTTCATCGTTTGGACGGGGAAGTCCTGGTCGACGGATGTCTGAATGGGCAACTGTCTCCGGCCTCGATCAGTCAACGAAAGGAAGTCGAACGTGAAACTCAGGATGGGCCTCGCGGTAGCCGCGGTTCTGGCCGTGGTCGTGGCCGGATGTTCAAGCCCGGCGGCCAGTCCCAACCCGACCGGTGAGTCCTCCGGGGCGCAGACCAGGGGAACGGTGTGGGTGGCCGACGAAGGTGCGGGCAGCCTTTCGGTCGTCGACGCCCAGGGCAACGAACTGTTGGCGACGATCACCGGTATCCCGGGGCCGCACAATGTCCAGGTGGCGCCTGACGGGTCGGCGGTCTGGGCGATAAGCGGCCCTCGTCGAGTCGCGGTGAAGATCGACACGGAGGACTACGAGGTAGCCTGAACCGCGCCGGTGGGGCGGGAGCCGGCCCACGTTGT
>JAUYIV010000072.1 GCA_030688105.1 Actinomycetota bacterium
GTCGAGGTGCGCGACTTCGCGGCTGGCCCCGACCTCGAATCAGCCGACCTCGTCACGAACCGCGCCACCATCGACAACGTTCGCCTCTGGGACCCGGGAGTCCTCTTGACGACATACCGGCAGCTCCAAGAGCTGCGGCCCTTCTATCAGTTCGAAGACGTCGACGTCGACCGGTATGCCCTCGACGGCAATCTGACCCAGGTGATGCTCGCCACCCGGGAGCTCGACGACGGCGGCATCCCTGCCTCCGGCTGGGTCAACCGCCACCTGGTCTATACCCACGGTTTCGGGGTTGTGGTGAGCCCGGCGAACACCGTGACCGTAGAGGGCCAGCCCGACTTCCTCATCAAGGACATCAATCCCGACGAAAGCGTGCCGTCGGAGCTGGTGATCGACCAGAACCGGATCTACTTCGGTGAGGGTGTCGACTCGGGCGCTTTCGTGGTCGTCAAGACAGACGAGCAGGAAGTCGACTTCCCGGTCGAGTCGGGCACCGAAACCGTGGCCTTCAACCATTACGACGGCGCCGGCGGGGTCAAGGCCGGCAACATCTTCCGGCGGGCCTTGTTCGCGCTGCGATTCTGGGAATTCAACACGCTGATCTCAGGAGAGATCACGTCCGACAGCCGAGTGCTGATGGTGCGCAACATCCGTGATCGCGTCGAAAAGGCCGCTCCATTCCTGCACACGGACTCGGATCCCTATCTCGTGGTCGTCGACGGACGCCTCGTATGGCTCCAGGATCTCTACACGCTCACCGACAAGTATCCCTATTCGACACCGGCCAGCAGTGACGCTTCGACGGCGCAGGAGCGGCCCGCCACGGGGCGACTCCCGCGGGGCAACCGGTCGGGGCTCCCGTCGGAGTTCAACTACATCAGGAACTCGGTGAAGGCGACGATCGACGCATACGACGGCACACTTCGCTTCTACATCGTCGACGAGGACGATCCCATGATCCGGGCCTATCGCGAGATCTTCCCGGCGCTCTTCTCGACGTTGGATGAGATGCCCCCGATCCTGCTCGAGCACCTCAGATACCCCGAAGACCTCTTCCGGGTGCAGTCCGACGTGTACACCCGCTACCACGTCACCGAGGCTCGGGTGTTCTACAACAACGGCGATCCATGGGAGATCGCCCGAGATCCGTCGACGTCTCCGCATGCGACCCAGACAGTCGACCTCAACGGGGTCGAGACGGTGTACTCGATCGAGATGCGCACCCGCTTTCGCGACGACAACCGGCCGATGGTGCCCTACTACCTGCTCATGGAGCTCCCCGACGAGGAAGGGCTCTCGTACCTGATGCTGCAGCCGTTCACCGCGGCCACCCGCCCCAACATGGTCTCGTTCCTGGTGGCGAAGTCGGACGCCGACGTGTACGGCGACATCATCGACTTCGAGCTGCCCCGAGACTCTTTCGTAGACGGGCCCGGGCAGATAGGTGCCCGGATCAACCAGAACCCCGACATCTCCCGTGAGTTCACTCTGCTCGGTCAGGAAGGCTCCGAGGTGCTTCAGGGGAACATGCTGGTGGTGCCGATCGAGGAGTCGATCGTCTACATCCAGCCCGTCTATCTCAGCGCCAGGACGGATGCCGGAGCCGGGGTCTCGGCTCTCCCCGAGTTCAAGAGGGTCATAGTGGTCTTCGGGGATCGAATAGCGATGCGAGACACCCTGGCTGAGGCACTGGCTGCGGTGTTCGGCGATGCCCCCGTCGTCGAACCGGGCGACGGCAACGGCGGCGACCTGCCGACCGACGTCATCGATGCGGTGACCGAGCTGCTGGCGCGAGCCGACCTGGCCTTCGCCAGTGCCGAGCAGGCGTTGCGAAACGCCGATCTGGCGAGATACCAGGCCGAGGTGGCGGAAGCTCAGCGTCTCATCGAGCAGGCCAGGCAGTTGTTGGAGGATGCACTGACGGGGGCCTGACCGCCTCGTCGGGAGGGTTGCCCGTTATCCGTTGCCAGTCACCCCTGCGGCTGCCCCTGCCTCAGGCGGCCCGGACCTTGACGGCGCCTTCCTCGTAGACGGACTTCGCCTTGCGGGTCATGGCCTGACGGCGGGCGGTTCCGTTGACCGGATCGAAGAAGTACGCCACCGCAGCGCCGAGGCCGATGAAGAACAGGTTGCGGGCATTGAACAGCATTGTCGTCTCCCTGTGGGTTCGAAGCCTTCTTCCCTGCGCGATCCGGCGCTAAACGGCGGAGGACGGACGGCCTACGGAGGATCCACGGCCCGCGGGCGTTGCCGCGGGGTTCGATCGCCGTCCGACTGCCACCTGCGACCCGACGGTACCACTCTCGCTAACCCCCCCGGGCCGCCTTCTCATCGATCAGCCGCACGGCCAGCAATGCCACGTCGTCCTCGAATCCTCCGGGCGGGGCCATCGTCTCCAGGATGTGATCGCATGCCACCGCCAGGTCCTCCGGTGCATTGACCACGGCGCGGACCAGTCGGTCGATGCCGCGATCGATGGTCTCCCCGCGCCTCTCGACCAGGCCGTCCGTGTAGAGGAAAAGGCGATCGTCCACCCTGAGGCGGAGCCGGGCCGAGCCAAAGCGCTTGCCGGCCGATCCGGTGCCCAGCGGGGCGGTCCGGCCCCTGTCGAGGTACTTCGTGGTGCGGCGCGAGGCCAGGATTGGGGGCACGTGCCCGGCGTTGGCCAACCGAAGCCGCAGGGTGACGAGATCCAACCCCATCACGCAGGCGGTCACCAACCCGGCCCGACGCAGGGTCGAGACGTAACGATCGAGACGCCGAACCACCCCGGCAGCGTTCTCCACGAACGCGAAGGCCCGCAACGCGCTGGCCACCTCCTTCATGGTCACCGCGGCGTCGACGCCGTGCCCGGCGGCGTCACCCACGGCGAACATGATGCGGTCACCGACCTTGAGGACCTCGCACCAGTCGCCTCCAACGCCGACCTGGCTCGTCCCCGAGTGGTAGCGCACCTCCAGCTCGATGCCGGGGACGTCGGGAAGCGGCCTCGGGGCAAGGTCCTTGGAGAGGGTCTCGACGGCCAGGCGGTCGACGTCGGCGGCTCGAGAGCGGGCGAAGGCAGCCCCGCACAGCACCGCCAGCTCTCTGGCGACCTCCGCCTCCTCCTCACCGAACGGCGGCTCGTCTCGACCTCGAGAGAGACGGAGTGCTCCGATGATGGCACCGTCGGGATCACGCAGGGGGATCGCCATCCACGCCTTAGAGCTGAGACGTTCCACGGCACTGCGGGTCGTCTCGTCGGCGGGCTCCGTCACTCTCCAGTCGACGCGGCGTTCTTCACCGGCGAGAGCCCCGGCGACCGGCGACCCCTCGGCAGCGTCTTCATCTGGCCGATACCGCTCGGCCAGCTCCGCGATCGCCGTCTCGAGAGTGGGATCACGATGCCGCGACGCCCGCGCCGTGGCCAAGGTGTCATAGTCGCTCAGGAACACGGTGCACGAATCGGCGATGATCCCCAGAACCGCGCCCGCAGCGGTCTCGATGGTTCGATCGAGGTCCACGGGACCCTGGAGGAGTTGGACGGCCAGGGACCGCACCAGCGGGGAGCGCTCGCCGGAGCGCCCGGAACCCGACTCGGGCGAAGGGGGGCGGGCGCCTTCTGACATTTGCAGTCAGACGCTACTCGGGGTTCGAGTGTGGGGGCGATTCGGATGCTGCGCGGCCGTCGCGTCTCCCCCCCTTCGGGGGAGTCAAGCCGCGATGCGGAGGCGGAGCCGGATCGTCGTGGCGTCGTCGGTGCTCTCGATGTCGTAACCCTCGGTGAGAGCTTCGATGATCCGGAACGACATCGACTCGTCAGGCCGCAACGTGACCTTCAAGGGTGTGCTGACGAACACGGTGAGCTCCGATGCACCGTCGAATTCCATGTCGATTCCCTCGGCACCGGCTTCGATCAGGGCCAGACCGGCCTCGTGCACGGCGAGAGCCGAGTCGTCGATTTGATCCAAAGAGGCGCCGCGCCGTGCACAGGCATTCCTGACGACGAGGCGGAGGACGTCGAGATGTCCGGGATCTCCCGGTATCGAGACGGCAGTGCGATTGATCTGGGGGGTAGTCATTGGGCGTGCCATATACTACGGGCAGGCGCCGGTGGCGCCGATGAGCAGGGGGTCCGTTCTGGACAGCACGAAGTCGTTCGAGGTCCGCATTGAGCGTTCCGAAGCCGATGTGGTCGTCCACCTCACCGGGGAGCTTGACATCAGCGGCGCGCCCGACATGAAGCGCGCCTTCGACGACATCCTGGGTTTCGACGGCCGGGTCATCGTCGACCTGCGCTCTGTGTCATTCATGGACTCGATGGGCCTTGGGGCGCTCATCGACGGGCGCAATCGCCTCGAGGACGATGGAGCGGTGGTCATGCTCGTCGCCAACTCGGGCCCGGCCGGCCGGCTGCTGGCACTCACCAAGCTGGACGAGTCGTTCCCGGTGTTCGACTCCATCGAGGCGGCTCGCGAGTCCGGCTGACCGTTGGCTTCACCCCACCCTCGTGCGAAACGTGCGGGCGTGGTCGGATGACTCACCCCACGACCTTCCCCCTGATGCGGGGGAACCGCACGAGGCGATGGGCGTAACAATGGTTGCGGGTGTTGTACCGACTCAGGCGTGTGTCGCACCCAGTCATGTCGCAGAAGCGCGTTGCGTCGTCGGCGTGAGGCCTGCGCCCGCGGAGGGCTTGCTTGGTGCCTCGAAGGATCGTCGTCTCGTTGGCGATGTCCATCTGGGAACCCCCCTTTTCCGGGTTCCAGGGTTCCCCCGCGACCCTGTCGCCCAAACCCACGCGAGACGGCCGATGGCAGGTGGCGGGTGCGCAGCAGCTGCACCGAGGAGCCTCTCGTGTCGTCTGTGACGGAACCGACCCGATTCGGAGGCATCGAGGCGGGCGGAACGCACACGGTCTGTGTCGTCGGTTCGGGCCCGGCGGATGTCGCCGGCCGGCTCGAGTTCGACACCACCACCCCCCAAGCGACCATCCAGAGCGCGGTTCGCTTCTTTGCCGAGGGCGCCGGAGCGGGGCATCGGATCGCCGCACTCGGCCTCGGATGGTTCGGTCCGCTCGAGATCCGGAAGGACCATTCCCGATACGGCGTGGTCGGCCGAACCCCGAAGCCAGGATGGGAGGGTGCGGATGTCGTGGGCCCATTCCGGGATGCTCTCGGCGTCCCGGTCGCCCTCGACACCGATGTCGGCGCGGCCGCGCTCGCCGAAGGTGAGTGGGGTGCCGCGCAAGGGCTCGCATCCCACGTCTACCTCACCGTGGGTACCGGCATCGGAGGGGGAGCGGTCGTGGACGGCTCCGTGTTCCATGGGCTGGGTCATCCCGAGATGGGCCATCTTCCTGTGGTCCGGGCGGACGGTGACGATTTCACGGGTGTTTGTCCGTTTCACCGCGCCTGCCTGGAAGGGATGGCTTCGGGGCCGGCGATCGATGGGCGGTGGGGGCAACCGGCCGAGGACCTCGGGCCGGAGGAGGCCGCGGCAGCGGCCGAGCTGGTCACCAGCTATCTCGCCCAGGGTCTGCGAGCCGTGACCTATATCCTGGCGCCTCGGCGAATCGTCGTCGGTGGCGGCGTGGCTCGCCTACCCGGCTTTTTGTCTTCTCTCCGCAGGCACTTCGCCGGATCCCTGGCGGGCTATCCGGGCCTTCCCGAGCATGCCGATGAGGAGTTTGTGTCTGCTGTCCGCCTGGGTGACATGGCCGGACCCCTCGGGGCCTTGGTCCTGGCCCGGCGGGCGCTCGGTCAGTGCTGAGGCGCGCGGTCAGGGCTCCGCCGGGCTCTGCCCGTTGCGGGAGCCACCGGTTCCGAGCACGTGATACCTCCCCGGGCGGGATACCCGTCATGGGGCAAGAAACAAACTTCGCCGAGTCCTCGTTTGGGGCCGGCTCGGCCCGGGGTACAAGGCGCGGGACGGGGAGCCTTCAGGGCGCCGCGGGAGCCGAGTGTTCCTCGGCTGAGAACAGACCATCGAGACCTGAGACCGCAGAACCTGATCCGGGTAATGCCGGCGCAGGGAGGTGTGAGCAGGACGTGAGCAAGACGGACAGCTTCGACGTGGTCGTCGTCGGTGGCGGCGCGATCGGGCTCGCCTGCGCCTGGCGGGCGGCGCAGCGCGGCCTCTCCGTGTGCGTGCTCGAGCGCGACGAGCC
>JAUYIV010000074.1 GCA_030688105.1 Actinomycetota bacterium
GATGACGTGCTCCAGGAGTGACGTCACCGCCGCGGTCGCCTGGGTCAGCTCGACATTGGTGCCCTCCTGCACGGCGCTTCCGATCGACCTCAGCGCGATCAGGGAGGACGAATAGGCCTGTCGGAGGCCCTCGGTCGGCGAGTCCTCGAGTTCGGTACGGGCCCAAGAGTCATCGTTGAGGGTGATCGACCCCTTGGTCGGAGGCGAACCGGCGCCGGCGATGAACCTCGTCAGCATGAGGGTGTCCTCCCTTCGCACCGGATGCTCGAACACGATCGACTCGATACCGGTTTCCTGGAGCGAACGGATCAGCCCGTTGAACTCGACCGACACCGACGCCATCGGGGAACGATTGAGGTACAGCGTGTCGTCGACGAGGCTGAGCATCGCCCTGTCCGCGGTGCCCACCAGGACGTTCAGAGCGTCGACGACATCCGACACCGCCGCGGCGGTGATCTCGTGATCCTCGCCGTAGATGCGATGGTGGCTCGCAGCCCGTCGTATCGCAGTGAGGAGGGAGCGGACGGCAGCGTCGCTCATGGCCGACCCTCCCGGGCCTGTCTCGCCGCACTGCGCAGGGCACGCGCCCCTCGTGTCGGAAAGAGCCGCCGCGTCGCCAGGCGTTCCAGAGCCTTGGTCGCCTCTGAGGATTCGTGCGATGCCAGCATGGCCACGGCGTCGGCCTTGACCTCCGGCGGAGCGCCTCCCTCGAGGATTCCTATCAGGGCCGGCAGCTCCAGCGGGCTATGGCAGGCGCGCACCACCGTCGCCGCGGCCGTACGGACCGAGCGGTCGTCGTCCTCCATGGCAGCCAGGAAGAGGTCGAGATCGGCGTCACCTTCGAGAGCGTGCAGGGCCCGGATCACCTCGCGCCGCACCCGGGGGTCGGGATGGGAGGCGAGTCCACGGATGTGCTCGACAGCCTCGGGGTGGTTCGAATGTCCGAGCACGAGAACGAGGTTGCGGACCACGTACCACCTGGAGTCGTCCAGCGCGCTCAAGATCGGCGTGGCATCGACCCGAGCGGCGTGGGTGAGCATGCCCAGCAGGATCCGGCGCCGCCCTGCATCGCGCTCCGCGCCGAGGACCTCGATGATCGGCGTGGTCAGATGCGCGTAGAGGTTCTGCAGGGCCGGCTCGCTGCCACAGTCGTGGTCGTGGACCACCCCGACCAGGGCCGCAACATCATCGGCACGGGCGGTCTTGGAGATGGCGTCGCCGACGTCGGCCGCTTCGAACCCGAGGTCCGCGTTGTCGATGACCATGCCGGCCCATTCGAGGATCTCGTCCACTCGGCCGCTCTGGATGATTCGAAAGAGCCGTCTCGCCCAGATGCGGAGGCGGCGATTCGTATCCGGGGAAGTGTTCGCCAACTCGAGCAGTCCTCTCATGACCTCGGCGGCGATGATCGATTCTCCAGCAGGGGCTCCGACCTGCCGCTGGAGTCGGTAGATCGCCTGTCGTGCCGGCGGTGCTCCCCCGGTCAAGGAGGGTCGGAGCACCCTGCCGACCCGCGAGGTGATGGACTCATCGGGAGGCCGTTTCGGCGCCGTGTCCTGGAGCAGGGCATGAAGCTCATCGAGCGGGGGGTTCTCGTCGTCCATCGCCAGCTTGGCGTAGTCGATAAGGAGAGGGTGGCTCCCGCTGTCGAGGTAGGGGGCGAGCTCCTGCAGCTCGTGGTGGGCGAACTGGTCGAGGAACGTCTGGAACTCGGGAGCGTCCCCGCGCGCCAGCAACTCGGCGAGCAGCGGTCCCTGGAAGCTCCGAGGGAAGTAGAAGAATGCGTCGACGAATGTGTGCACCAGCTCTTCCCGGCCCCACACGTCGGCGTCCTCGACGAGGCTCATGGCCTCCGCGTACCGGTCGGCGACGAGCGCGACCAGGGCGCCCTCGTCGTGCTCGGCCTCGTCGAGGATGCGCTGCGCAAACGATTCTGGGTTTCCCAGGTAGTCGGCGGGATCGAAGGTCGTCGCCGACCCGAGAGTCGTCGATGTGTCATCGTCTTCCTCTTCCACATCCGACTCGGTGAGCGGGGCCCGATCCATGAGGCGAATCGAGGCCACCCCCAGTTGCGAGACGGCTCTGCCTACCCCGCCGGCGAGCGACTCGTCGCCGGGCTGTCGTCTGACGATGTCGAAGACCGTTCGCACCTCTGCGGCCGACGGGTGGGTGAAGAAGCGGATGGCGGCGATGCCGTGGGCGAAGATCCGCGCCGCCAGTCGGGTCGCGCCAGAGTGTGTGGAGGCAACGGGGTTGCGGCCCCAGATGAAGTGGTCACTGGCCACCTCCAGGGTGCCGATCGACGGTGCGTCCGCGATGACCTCGATCGCACTGAGAAACGCTGGTTGCTCCTCCGGCGCTTGGAACAGCTGGAAGGTGGCGTAGGCGGACCCCAAGGCGTTGACGACGCGGACGGCGTCGGCCAGCGTGCCGGCGGCATTCCTCTGCGGTGCTGCCTCGCCGGACACCTCGGGTGCGCGTGAGGAGTCGGCCCAGGCCATGGGTCTCCCGGTCGGGTTGAGAGGTCATCGAGGTCATCGGTGGATTTCGCGCCCTGATTGAGCGATCTCTGGGGCTCGAGAAGGCTCGGCGTCGAGCCCGCACCCGAGGGCCGGCGGGGCGACCGAGCCAGCTCCTTAGAGCGTTCCGACGAGATCGAGCACCCGGGCGACGACCTGCGCGATGGAGAGCTGGGAGGTATCGATCGTCACCGCATCGGCGGCGGGTCGGAGTGGGGAGGTCTCCCGCGACGAGTCGAGATGGTCGCGACGGGCGATCTGCTCGCGTATCGAGTCGATGGTGTGCCCCGCGGCCTCAGGGTCGCCGGCCCGCCTGCGGGCACGCACCTCCGGGTCGGCCACGAGGAACACCTTCACCGGGGCGTGGGGGAAGACCACCGTGCCGATGTCGCGGCCTTCCACCACGGCGTCCCCGCCATGACGCTCCACCCAGGCGCGCTGCAGCTCCACCACGGCGACCCGTACCTTCTGATGAGCCGCAACCGCGCTGACCGATGCGGTCACCTCAGGGCTGCGGAGATCAGCCGACACGTCGACTCCGTCGAGGAGCAGCCGGCCGCCGACGAAGTCGACCTCGACGTTCTTCAGGGCGGTGAGGACGGCCTCAGGATCCGCAGGGTCACCCCCGGCGCGCAGGGTCACGAGGGTCGCCATCCGGTAGTAGGCGCCGGTGTCGAGGTAGGGCAGGCCGAGCGCCGCGGCCACGGCGCGGGACACCGTGCTCTTACCCACCCCGCTCGGGCCGTCTATCGCGACGACCACATCGCCTCCAGTGCCAGATCGAAGCCGGGCCACGATATGTCGACCGAGTCGAATCCCTCCACCGCGACGGTGGCGCCCCGGCCGGCCGAGATGGCAGCCGCCATGGCGATCCGATGATCCCGCCGACAGTCGACCAGGCCTCCGGTCAGCGGCACGGGCTCCACGACGAATCCGTCGAGGGTCTCCTCGGCCGTGCCACCCAGTGCCTCGACCATGGCGACGGTGGCCGCAATCCGATCGCTCTCCTTGGCGCGCAGCTCGGCGGCGTCGGAGATTACGGTCCGCCCTTCGGCGTGGGCGGCGGCGACCGCGAGCACCGGAAGCTCGTCGAGGATCCTCGCCACATCGACACCGTGCAGCTCGATGCCGCGCAGGTTGCCCGCGGCGACGCGAACATCGCCCACGGGGTCCCCGAGGATGTCTCCGGTGACCGTGATCGCCACCTCGGCTCCCATTGCCGACAACGCATCGAGGATCCCGATCCGCCCGGGGTTCAGTGAGACGTTCGTGGCCTCGACCGAGGCACCCGGGCAGATCGCCGCGGCCACCCACAGGAACGCGGCCGATGAAGGGTCACCCGGGATGGCGACGTCCAGCGCCGGGACCGGGCCGGGTCGGACCACGAATCGCCCCGCAGCGTCCAGCTCGCCGATCCCGAGATGATGAAGCCACCGTTCGGTGTGGTCGCGGTATCCGGGCGGAGAGGAGATGGTGGTGGGGCCGTCCGCCTGCAAGGCCGCAAGCGCCACTGCGGTCCGTACCTGAGCGCTCGGGAGAGGCAGCTCCACCCTCGCTCCGTGGAGATCGCCCCCGGTCACCACGAGCGGGGCGGTCCCCTGTTCGGAGACCGAGAGGACCGCGCCAAGTGCCTGGAGAGGGCCGACGAGACGCTGCATCGGGCGGCTCATGAGGGAGTCGTCTCCGGTGATCGTCGTCGTAAATGGTCTTCCGGCGACCGCTCCGGCGAGCAAGCGCATCGTGGTGCCCGAGTTTCCGGCGTCGAGCGGCCCGTCGGGTGGCGCCCACGATCCGATACCCGGCGATCGGACCGACTCGGCGTCCACCTCGACGCCGAAGCGTCGCAGCGCGGCCGCGGTGGAACGGACGTCGGCGCCCGGCCCCAGGCCGCGGATCTGGGACTCGCCCTCAGCCATCGCAGCAAGGAAGAGGGCGCGATGCGAAAGGGATTTGTCGCCCGGCACGACCACCCTCGCCCGAAAGGGGCGGCGCGGCCCGGAAAACCTCATGGCGAGGCCGGGCCGAAGCCGGCGGCGCGATAGAGCGAGCGCACCTCCTCGGCGGTCAGGAGCCGCCACTCCCCCGACCTGAGTCCGGGGTCGCGTATCGGTCCGATGGCCGTCCTCGCCAGCCCGAGGACCTCGTGGCCCACGACGGTGAGCATCCGCCTGACCTCGCGCTTGCGCCCCTCGCCCATCACGATCTCGACGAGCGTCTCGCCGGCGTGTCGGTCGAGGACCCGGGCAGAGAGGGCCCGCGCCGGGCCGTCATCGAGGTCCACGCCGTCGGTGAGGCGACGGATGACCCCGCGACCGACGTCTCCGTGGACACGAGCGACGTAGGTCTTGGTGACTCCGTGGCTCGGATGGGTGACGGCCGCGGTGAGTTCGCCGTCGTTGGTGATCACGAGCAATCCCTCCGAGTCGGCATCCAGCCTCCCCACCGGGTATACCCGGGTCGTGCGTGGGACCAGATCGATCACGGTCGGACGACCCCGGGGATCGTCGACGGTGCTCACGATGCCGGCGGGCTTGTTGACGAGGTAGTGCACCAGACCGGGACGAATCGGAAGAGGCACGCCATCGATCAGGACGCGGGCCCGATCCGGGTCAACCTTCTGCCCGAGGTGGGCGGGCGAAGCGTCCACCGTCACCCTCCCTTGCCGGATCATCTCCTCCGCAATTCGGCGCGAGGCGATCCCGGCGTGGGCGATCAGCTTCTGGAGTCGTTCGATGGGTCCTCCGGTCGAAACGGCCTCTCGAGCGCCTCGACCACGTCGGCAGGCGGCACGTGGTCGGCGAGGGGGGGAAGTTCGCCCAGATCCCTCAACCCGAGCTTCT
>JAUYIV010000083.1 GCA_030688105.1 Actinomycetota bacterium
TCCCCTCCAGGGAATAGAGCCGCTGTTCCTGGTTGTCCATGAGCCCCCGTAGCGTCCGGACAAGAAACGGTTCGTACACGGTCATGGCCGCGGTACCCCCTCAGACCGCGCGGGCGGGGTCTGGCCGGAAGGCACTGGGCCGCTCCGCCCGCCGGACACAGCGGGGTCAACGTGGCCCAGACGACCCGTTGGCCGTCCCGCGACCCAAAAGGGGCTGTATGGGCCGTTTCCGTGCGTCCCCCTCATGCCAGTCCCGCCTCCTGCCGGATGTGCTCCCGCAGCAGCTCCAGCGCTTCGTGCGACCCGTACACCGTGGTGACCCTTCCCCGCAGCCGCAGCCGCATCTTCCCGATCTGGCCGTTCTTGGCCAGCAGCCAGAGGGTCCAGTTCATGGCGGACCGCTTCATCTGTGGGAACACCTGCAGGAGCTCGTCCCCCTGATACGGGAACACCTCGTCCTTTCGGCGCAGGAGCTCTTCGTAGACCATCGCCTGCAGCGGCGGCAGGCCATCCTCGACGGCAACAACGCTCTCGATCTGCTCGACCTTCATGCCACGCTCTCCCGCGGGGTCAGCGTCTCCAGCGGCGACACCCGCTTGCGCGGCTGGACGAACCGCGCTCGGTGCACGTAAATGGACGTCGTGCTGAGCTTCTTGTGCCCGAGCCGGGCCTGGAGCTCCGCCAGCTCCGTCCCTTCGGCGATGGAGTAGGTCGCGTGGGTGTGCCGGCCGGTGTGCGGCCCCAACTTGCGCCCCACGAGGCCGGCGCGTTCGTTGAGCGCCCGCCACCGCTGCTGCAGGCCGGACGTGGTGAGCCGCCGGCCGGCGCGCGGCCCCTTCTGTTGCGACGTCCACAGGTACTCGCCCTCGGCCACGACCATGATCTCGTCGATGAGGCCAGGGTCCACGTCCACCAGCCGGCGGCCGCGCTTCCCCTTGACCCAGACGGCGCCGGGCACGACCGACCGCGTGGTGATGGACCACAGCTCCTCGACCCTGAAGCCGGCGTCGTACACCAACTTGACCATGAGCCGGTCCTGGTCCGTCCGGCACGCCCGGTAGATGTCCCAGCACTCCTCCTGGGAGTACACGCGGAAGGGCGTTTCTTCCGGAGGCGGCATGGGCAGGCTCACGCCGAGGTTGACCTGCGTCTTCCCCCGCGCCACGCACCAGTCGTAGAACTGCCTCAGGATGCGCACATAGTCCCGGTGGGTCTCGACGACGATATCCATCCGGCCTATGAACCGCTCCAGCTCCTCGATCCTGTCCGGCAGCAACGGGGATGCAGCCGCCAGCCGCTCGAGAAGCTGCACGTGCCAGCCGACCGTCGTGTCCTTCAGCCGGCGCGACCGCAAGCTGTCCTCGTACTCCGCGACGACGTCCGCGGTCTTCGGGCGCCAGAGCAGCTGCTGAAGGCGCTTAAGCAACATCGAGGTCCTCCTCCAGGCCGGGGGATCGGCTTCCGCCGGCGCGCGGTAGATTCATCCCGCTTACGGAGGGCTTCCTTCGATAGTTCACCAATCGGCCCGTAAGAACCAGGTCCTGGTGGACATGGGTACGAGGTTTCCACGCAAGCGCCCGGCCAACGGTCCGCTCGCTGACACCCATCTCGACGGCGATCTCTTGCCGGCTTAGTCCGGCGGCCGCCAGCACAAGCACTCGGCGGTACCGCTCCAGCTTCCGGTGGAGGTACACCTCGCGGGCCTGGTCCACCGGCGCCAGGTCCTTGATACACCGGTCCAAGGGGCACGCGAGGCATGACGGCGAGACCTTGCAGCCGCGGTCCACGGACACCAGGGGTTGGTGGACGCCGGTTCCCTCGGCCTCTTCTCCTTCACCCATGGCCACCGGCGCCGGCACTTCCACGTAGCCGCATTGAAAGCACGTCCGGTGACCCTCGGCGTCCAATCCGCCGAGCCATCCGTCCGTGCACCTGGGACATGCGTCGACCACGGTCATCGCCCAGCCTCGGCCGTCTGGGATAGATGCCCTCGGACGTAGTCGTGCAGCCACCCGATCGCCTGGTCCATCGACCGCTGGTAATCCATGGGCAACCGGTCATACCGTGGCTGGGAGAGCTCCTGGAACACCTGGGACATCAGCACCATGCGGGACATCATCGCCTGGGTCTTCGCATCGCCGCCGACCATGACGTCGTCCGAGAGGTCGGGTACCACGTCGTCCACGAGCTCCCTCGTGGCGTTCAGCAGCTCTCGCACCTTGGCCTGCTTCTCGGCCAAGGTGAGAGCATGGGGCAGGGCGCCAACGGCCTCCTGGACCCCTACCCGAATCGCATCGACCACGCGGTCGGCCTCCACGTCAACCTTCAACGAGACTCGGTTCAGCATCTCTATTTGCTCGTCGTCCATCATGAATTGCCTTCCACCGCCGTTGTCGCGGCCTCCAGCTGGGCCGTCACCAGATCGGCGATCGCCTTCCGTCCGCCGCGAATGTTCAGCTTCAGCCCGACACTCCGGACATGGGCCCGCACCGTGTGCTCGCTGATCACCAGCGCAGCTCCAATCTGCCTGTTGGTCTTCTGCTCCAGGAGC
>JAUYIV010000098.1 GCA_030688105.1 Actinomycetota bacterium
ATCGAGCCGACGGTGGTCGCGATGAACACGGTTACGCACGCCGCGATCGCCCCGAGGAGGAACGCCGCCCTCGTGCTGTACATCAGCTGGGAGAGCACGTCCCGACCCAGAGGATCGGTGCCCAGCCAATGGGTCTGTGACGGCGGAGCCGGCTGCAGAGGGATCGCAATGACGTCACCGACCTTTACGAAGGGGTTCGACTTGAGCTGCGCCTCTTGGAGGGTGAGCTCGCTGAACTCGTCGGTGACCTCTTCGACGACGGTGAACTCCGTGACGACGGCGTCGTGGCCGCTGACCGGGTGATAGATGGCAGGGTCCCACACCCGGTCCATGAGCAAGGGGTGCATGAGTGCCACGACGGCGAAGGTGATGATGATCCCGAGGCCGACGAGCCCGATCTTGTTGCGGGCGAACAGGCGCCAATTGGCGCGGGAAGCCTTGGCGAGGAGCCGGAGTCTGATCCGCCACAACGGCTCCGGTACTACAGGTCCGCCGCCGGGAGCCTGCGGCAGCTCGATGCCGACTGCTGCCGGCTCTTCGAGATCGACGCGCTCGGTCACGATGGGCTCCTCCTCTCGATCACTGGTAGCGGATACGCGGGTCCAGGTACATGTACAGGATGTCGGCAATCAAGTGCCCGATCAGCGCAAGCACCGCGATGATCGAGAGTGCACCCATGGCCAAGGGGATGTCCTCGAGCACGACTGCGTCGAACAGCATGCGGCCGATGCCGGGCCACGAGAAGACGGTCTCGGTGATGATCCCGCCGCTGATGACGAACGCCAGAGCCAGGACGAGTGAGGTGACGACGGGGAGCAAGGCGTTTCGGGCGGCATGCTTGTCCCGGATCACCTTCTCCGACAAGCCCTTGGCGCGGGCCGTGAGGATGTAGTCCTCCCGCAGCGTCTCGAGCATGGAGCTGCGGGTCAGCAGCATGATCCCGGCAAAGGCCACCAGGGTGAGGGTGATCACCGGGAGCGCGGTGTGGGTGAGGATGTCCCACGCGTAGGGTCGCATCGGCGAGAAGAAGTTGAAATAGGCGAATGGGAATATCACGCCTGCGAGGAAGGCGTAGTTCCTCACCCGGATGGCCGCCGGGTATTCGAGGCGACGGCGCGCCACAAAGGTGATGACCGCGGCGGTGATCATCGACAGACCCGCCACCCAGATCATCCGGCTGAAGACCTGATTGGTGGTGAAGGGCCCGCCGGCCCACTCGTTGGTGTCGATGAACCTCCCGATCGGGAAGAACCGGAATCCCAGCCAATCGGAGAGGGTGAACCCGAGGGCCCAGATCATCAGCAGCGCAAACCATGGGTAGAAGACCGTGTAGAGCCCCACCCCACCCAACGTGAGCAGGTACTCGGTGGCCTTCCCTCGCCGCCATGCGAGCACTTTGCCGGTGACGAACCCGACGTAGTAGGCCAACAGGGTCGCCGATAGGAAGAGAACCAGGGTCCGTGGCAGTGCGGCGATGATGAGCGAGCTCACCGAGGTGGGGTACTGGGACAGGGCGACGCCCATGTCCCCGGTGAAGAAGTTGGTGATGTACGACCAGTATCGGCCCCACAGCGGCTGATCGAGCCCGAGGCGTGCGGCGAGCTGCGCCTTGGCCTCGGGAGGGATGTCGGGGTTGCCGATCAACTGCTGGGACAGGTCGCCCGGCTGCGCCTCGAGAAGGAAGAAGAGGATGGTCAGGAAGATGACGAAGAGGAGGAACATCTGAACCAGCCGCTTCGAGATGAACTTGACCATGCGCTCTCCATCGCCGGTGGCCGCCCCCGATGTCGGGCGACGCTAGCAGGTCCGGTCGTTCCGGCTCACGGTATGCCGGGCACCCAGGATACCGCGTCGAGTGCCGGTTCGTCGCGCCTGGCCCTCCCCCGAACGCGAAGAGGGGCGGGACCCGAGTCCCGCCCCTCTTCTGCACTCAGGGAGTGCTCAGTCGCCGGTAATCAGGCGGCAGCCACGATGCCCGGGAATCCATTCCCGAACTGCAGACCCGAGAGGGACTCCAGGAACGGGAAGGAAACGGACGCCGTGCGAATCGCCTCGATGATGCCCGTGTCAAACAGCACGATGTAGGGCTTCACCTCGAAGAGGATCTGCTCCATCTGCCACATGATGTCGTAGGCCTCTTCGAAGGTCTGCGCCACGTTGAATTCCTCGACGAGTGCGTTGAAGTCCGCATTGTCGAAGCCGGTGTTGTTGTTCCCATCGTTCACGAGGGTGTCGTTCTTGGCGGCCCAGAACGACTCGTGGTACGTCGGCAGCACCGGGTTGCCCAGGCTCCAGCCGAGCAGGAACATGTCGTAGTCGAGGTTGCCCGCGTCATCCGGAACGAACACCGCGTCCACCAAGACGTTGAAGTCCGTCGGCTTTGCCCTCGCATTGAAGCCAAGGTCCAAAAGGGCCTGGGCAATGATCAGCGAGTAGGTGGCACGCAGCGGGTCGTACGCTGGCCCGGGGGCCAGAATGACCAGCTGCTGGGTGAGGGGCGTCCCATCCAGCATGATCCCGCTACCGGGCACGATCGCCAAGTCGGCGAAGTCGGGCTCCTGGCCCTCCGGCCACGAGAACCCGTCTGCCTTGAGCGCGGCCACCGCGAGGTGGAGGCGAGCCTCGGCACCGGTTGCGGTGTAGGTCTCCTCCGTCACAATGGGGTTCCCCTCTTCGTCTTCCCCGATGACGAAGAACGACTCACCGTCGTGGCGCACGTCGGTCGACGCGTTCACGTAGATCTCGGCGAAGCCGTCGGCGACTTCCTCGTTGTACCAGTTGGCGTTGCCCTCGGGGAGCGTCGCATAAAGCGGGAACGCAACCCCACCGAGCACGCTGTTGGCCACGTACTCCTTGTCGAGCATGAAGGCCACTGCGTCCCTGAAGCCCTGCTTGGACATCGGTTCACGCCGCAGGTTGAACGCCATGTAGCGGAACCCGTTGGTGGCATTCGTGAACGACGTCAGGTTCGGGTCACCGATGATCTGATCCAACAGGCCGCGCTGGAGGCCCAGCGGGTTGTAGAGGAAGTCCACGTCGCCGGCCTTGAGGGCCAGCACCGCGGCGGTCTGATCACCGTAGAGATTGAACGTCTGCTCGCTCATGAACGGGCCGGTGGTGTAGGTCACACCACCCGAGATGATCTCGCGACCCTTGTCGTAGTAGGTGTCGTTGGCCAGGGTTCGGGCGAACGCGCCGGCTTCACGGCTGTCGAAGACCGTCGTGCCACCCGAAGGATCGCCGACCCCGGAGGCTGCATAGAGCACCTCCGCCGGATCGTCGGAGCCGCTGGCCTCTGCGACCACGGGACCCCAGAAGTGCTCTGGCATGATCGCGGCGAGCCCAGGACCGTGCGGCCAGATCGCCAGACCCGGCAGCAGGTTCCAGGTGAACTTCACCGTTTGGTCGTCGATCGCCTCGACATTGGTCAGACCGATGGCCTCGGACTCGATCGTACGCTGGCATCCCTCGGTGTCCGGATCGTCCCGCAGCGCCCACTGGTAACTGTCGTTCCAGCCACCACCGAGGCAGAAGTCGAACACCGTCTGAGCGGTGAACACGACGTCGTTGGCGGTGATCGGGGTGCCGTCGCTCCAGGCGGCGTCATCGCGTATGGCGACCGTGACGGAGAAACCGTCACCGTCCGCCGCGGCGACGCCGGGGTCTTCGGACACGGCAACGTCGTTCGTCAGCTCCAACCCTGGATAGTTGACGCCGAACAATGCCGGCTTCGTCGGACCGAGCACGTAGGCGTTCCACACCGTGCTCGCCGGGTCGACGTACGCCCAGAAGTTGTCGGTCGTGGTGTCCTGGAAGATGCCCGTCTTGTATACGAACCCACCCGTCGGAGGTTGGGTCGTAGGTGTAGTAGTGCCGCCGGCGGTGGTCGTGGTCGCGCCCGGAGCGCTCGTCGTGGTGGCATCGTCATCGCCGCAAGCGGCAGCCACCAAGGCGAACACCGCGAAAGCCACCACGAGCCGCCATCGGCCCGATAGCTTCGGAGTTCTCACTGGTTGTCTCCAATCGTCAGTATGAGGGGCGGTGTGGCGCCGTGCGCGTCTCCGCGCGGCGCGCACCACATGCCCACCTCGGCCTCAGGGTACTCGGGGCCGCGCAACCCGGCAACAGCCCCACGGCAGCCCCTCAGACGTTCGGTCTCGATTCTTGGATCTCATCGCCTGGCTCGGCCCGGTGCCAGAGCGAGGCGTTCCAGGTGTCGGCTGCGATCGGAGAGGCTCCGCCCACCGGGACCACCACGTATCCGGCCAGCTCGTCGGCCCACACCGCACCCACTCGGGGGTGCTGGTAGAGCGGGAGAAAGGCCACCTGACCGGCGAGGATCGACTCGGCCTCGATCACAAGGCTCGATATCTCATCGAGGTCCGCGGTGCTGTGCAGCCCGCGGTTCACGAACCCATAGCGGATGGTCCCGGTGTTGATGACCGAGGACGGACCCTGCTCGTAGGGGCTGCCGTCGAAGGGGCTGCCGACGCTGAAATCCACCGCGTCCGTACCCCAGCGATAGAAGTTCAACCCGCCCGGGGACGGCGGCCGAGACGGGTCGAAGCTGTCCTGGAAGCCCAGCAGGCTGGTGAGCAGCGGCGCCCCCTGCCATCCCCACGACGCCATGTCGTATATGCCATAGTCGAGGGTGTCGCCGAAGAAGATCGCCGAGTCCTCGACGTCGATCTCGGTGGGGATGCCGGCGTCGCCGAGCATCGCCGACACCAGTTGGGCGAGGCGGAGCCGCACCTCACCCCGGGCGACCGTCAAGACCGCCCGGACGGGTCGGGCCCCGCAATCGACCTCTGGCTTGGCGCACAAAGCCTCGATCAGTTGTCGAGCCTCGTCGGGGTCGTAGTCGTACTCCGCCCACGCCCCCTGGGAGAGCCACGGAAGGTAGGCCTCGAGGTACGAGTCCAGGGGTTCGACCAGTCCTCCGAGGATCTCGTCGACGATCCGCTGCCTGTCGATGGCATGGGCAACAGCCATTCGGTACTCGACGTGCTCGTTGTACGAGTTGGAGCCTCGGTTCTCGCCGAATTGGAAATTGATCTGCTCCCAATCCCCGCTTCGGATCACCTGGATGTCCGAACCCGTCTCCTCCCCCGCCAGAAGGCGCTCGATCTGCTCGACATCGTCGGCGAATGCAACGACGTCGACTTCCCGGGCGAGGAACGCGTCGACCAGCGCCTGTCGGCCGGAGTAGAACCGAAACACGATCCGGTCCAGGTACGGGAGCTGTTGCTCGGTCACCGGGTCTAACTCCCAGTAATTGGGGTTTCGCACCACGCTGAGCTGCGAGCCCTTCTCCCAGGCCTCGAACATGAACGGCCCGCCCGACATCCACGGCTCGTCGTCGAAATTGCGCAGGAAGTCCCTCCCCTGCACGGCGTGCTCGGGGATGAGGATGTTGAAGATCAGCTGCACGGCGAGGGTCGGCCGGGCCATCGTGTACTCGAAGCCGTCTGCCGTGGCCACGATCGACTCGGGAAGGATGTCTTGGTAGATGGTCGTGTCGAGAAGATGCGCCCGGTTGGTGATGGTCTCGTAGGTGAAGCGGAAGTCGTCGCCCGTGATCGGCGTTCCGTCCGCCCATACCCGGCCCTGCTTGATCCGATACCGGACGGTCATGGTGCCGTCCGCGTTGATCGTCAGCCCCCCGTTGTCGACGGTCGGAAGCTCCTCGACGACGTCGGGGGCGAGTTGCAGGGTATTCCCATCGAGCTTGTGCACCCCGGTCCAATAGGTTCGCCCGATCCGGCTCACGGCGTGCGCCGAGCCGCCGGGGAGAAAGGGATTGAGGATGTCGGGCTCGATTTCGACCCCGACGATCGCTTCGCCGCCGTAGGGGTTGGGATTGATCGGCTGGATGGTGGTGGTGGTTGGCGGCGTGGTGGTGGTCGTGGTCGTGGAGGTGGTGGTCGTCGTCGGCGTGTTGGTGGTCGTGGTGGTGGGCGCGGCGTTGCCGCCACAGGCGAATGCGACGACCAGGAGTGGGACGACGAGATGGAGCGGGCGGCGCACCGATCGCGGCGGCGTCAGAGGACCCAGGCAAGCGCCAGGGTCGTCGCGGCGAACATCAGCGCCACGGTCACCGTGATCCGATCGAGATTCCTCTCGGCGACGGTCGAGCCTCCCAGTCCGCCGAGCGGCCCCATGCCACCGCCGAACGCATCGGACAACCCTCCACCCCGGCCGGCATGCAGAAGGATGAGCGCGATGAGCGCAAGCGAGAGGATCAGATGGATGACGATGACGATGGCGGCGAGCACGACCGTTCCTGGTGGCGGACGGGCGGATTATATGAACCAATCAGATGTCAGATGTCAGATGTCAGGGCTTTCCTTGGTCGGCGACGGCCTGCGCCGCCGCCGCGGCGGCCTTGGGGTCGCCGAGATATCGGCTCTCCACACGCCTCAGGTCGTTGTCGAGGGTGTAGACGAGTGGTATGCCGGTGGGGATGTTGAGTGACGGGATCTCCTCGTCGGCGATCACGTCGAGGTGCTTGACCAGGGCGCGCAGGCTGTTCCCGTGAGCCGAGACCAGCACCGTCTTGCCCGCCCTCAGGTCGGGGACGATGTTGTCGTGCCAATAAGGCAGCATCCGCGTCACCACATCGGCCAGGCTCTCGGAGCCGGGCAGCAGGTCGGGGGTCAACCCGGCGTACCGGGGGTCGTGAGCGGGGTGACGGGGATCCCCGGGGTCGAGCTTCGGCGGCGGGATGTCGTACGAACGGCGCCAGATGTGCACCTGCTCTTCGCCGTGCTCGCGGGAGGTCTCCGCCTTGTCCATTCCCTGCAGCGCCCCGTAGTGACGCTCGTTGAGCCGCCAATGCCGCTTCACCGGGATCCACAGGCGCTCCATCTCCTCGAGAGTGAGATAGAGGGTGGCGATCGCCCGCACCAGCACGGACGTGTGGGCGATGTCGGGGAGCAGCGACGCCTCGGTCATCAGGCGGCCGGCGGAGCGCGCCTCCTCCTCCCCCTCTGCGGTGAGCCCGACGTCGGTCCAGCCCGTGAACCGGTTCTCGAGGTTCCAGGTGCTCTGGCCGTGCCGCAGGAGGATCAGGGTGTGGGTGGTGGTGGTGGTGGTCACGCAGATGACGCTAGTGGCCGTCGACCTCGGCGATTCGCAATACGCGATACGCAATACGACAAGAACTGCCCTCGCGATCTGACGTATTGCGTATTGCGAATCGCGTATCGCGTCTAGACCCAATACCTCACTATCGCGGCGAACTGATCCGGGTCCAGTGAGGCCCCGCCGACGAGGGCGCCGTCGATCTCCCGTTTCGCCATGAATGCCGAGATGTTCCCCGGGTTCACCGAGCCCCCATAGAGGATGCGCGCCGCGGCGGCCGCCTCGAGCCCTCCCAGCTCGGAGACGACGGCCCGGATCACGAGTGCCGCCGCGGCTGCAGTGTCGGGGTCCGCGTTGTGGCCGGTGCCGATCGCCCAGATCGGTTCGTACGCCACCGCCATCCGGCCCAGCTGGTCGGCGTCGAGGCCCCGGAGGGCGGTTCGGGCCTGGGCCCCGATCACCTCGTCGGTCTCCCCCCGGTCGCGCTGGTCGAGGGTCTCGCCCACGGCGAGTATCGGGGTCATTCCGGTGGCGACGACCGCCTTGAGCTTCCGAGCCACGACGGTGTCGTCCTCGCCGAATACCTGCCTCCTCTCCGAGTGCCCGACGATCACGAAACGCACCCCGAGCCTTGAGAGCATGAGTGGAGACACCTCGCCGGTATATGGCCCCGACTCCTCCCAATGCACGTTTTGGGCGCCGAGTTGGATCCGAAGGTGGTCCGCCTCTATGACCGTCTGCACGGAACGCAACGCGGTGAAGGCCGGGCAGACCACGACGTCGACGCGTTCGTGGTCCGCGGGGTCGAGCCGGTACGAGAGCTTCTGCACCATCTGGATCGCCTCGAGATGAGTGGCATTCATCTTCCAGTTGCCGGCGATCAGGTCCCGACGGGTCACGACGAACCCTGCAACGCTTCGATCCCCGGAAGGGTGCCTTGCTCGATCAGCTCCAGGCCGGCACCGCCCCCGGTGGAGAGGTGCGACACCCGATCCCCCAAGCCGAATTCTCGCAAGGCAGCAATCGTGTCCCCACCCCCCGCCACGGAGTACCCGTCACTCTCGGCCAGCGCCTCGGCGAGCCGACGGGTCCCCGCGGCGAAGGCGGGCCACTCGAACACTCCCATCGGGCCGTTCCAGAAGATGGTGTCGGCCCCGCCGATGATCGCCGCGTAGCGGTCGGCGGTCTCGGGGCCGATGTCCAGGCCCAGCTGGTCGTCGGGCATGGCGATGGCCGGGACCACGCGATGGCCGGTCTCCCGATCGAACGTCCTTCCCACGACGATATCGGTGGGCAGGCTCAGCCGGCTCCCGTAAGGCGAGTCGAGCACCTTGCGCACGTCGTCGACCAAATCCTCCTCCACCCTCGACCGGCCCACCCCGTAGCCCTCGGCCTCGAGCAGGGTGAAAGACATCGCCCCCCCCACCAGCATCACTTCGACCTTGGGCAGGAGGGCCTCGATCACGCCGAGCTTGGACGAAACCTTGGCCCCGCCGAGAGCGACCACGAAGGGACGATCCGGGTCATGCAGGACGCGGTCGAAGGCCGCCACCTCGGCGAGGAGGAGGGGTCCCGCAGCCGATGGGAGAAGTCGGGTTACGCCCACCGTCGAGGCGTGAGCCCGGTGCGCCGAACCGAACGCGTCGAGCACGAAGCAGTCTGCGAGTGACGCCAACCGCTCGGCGAAATCGGGGTCGTTGGCCTCCTCGCCCGCCTCGTAGCGGGTGTTCTCGAGAAGCACGACATCGTCGGCCATCGCATCGACGGCGGCTCTCGCTGCTGGCCCGGCAACGTCATCGGCGACGACCACGGGAAAGCCCCCGAGCGAGGACATCACCGCACCGACGGGACGCATCGAGCAGGCGGTGTCGCGGCCCTTGGGCCGGCCGAGATGACTGCAGACGACCACCCGGGCCCGGCGAGCCCGCAGCTCGGACACCACCGGGACGGCAGCACGAATCCGGAAATCGTCGGTGACCTCACCGCCATCGAGGGGGACATTGAGGTCGGCTCGGACGAGGACCGTCCGGCCCTCGACCTCCAAGTCGTCGATTGTGGGGAGCTGCGTCGCCACCTCGCTCACGCTAGTCGTCGCAGTACCGCGCCCAACCTCGCCGGGTCGTGCCGCGGCCAGTCGGCCGCGGGATCTGCCACATCCCCGGCCACCACGGGCGTTCCGGCGACCTCACCCTCCCTGACCGTGACCCGGGTGAGCCCGGGCGGCACCACGAGGGGGCCGTCATGGGTGACCACCGCGTCCGGCGGTCTGATCCGGCCGACCTCGGCGAGAGCCGCCACATGGTCGGGCCCCGACATCCCCAGGGTCTCCCCATCCTGGGTCGTGAGGTTGCACACGTACACGAGCCGGCCACGGGAGGCATTCACCGCCTCGGCGATCCCGGGGACGCGCAGGCCGGCGATCACCGACGTGAACAGGCTTCCCGGTCCGAGCACGATCTGGTCGGCGAGCGTGATGGCGTCGAGAGCCCGCCGGCCCGCATGGGCGTCGGCGGGCTTCACTCGGATATCGCTGATCCTCCCGTGCGACCGGGCGATGGCGACCTGCCCGGAGACGACGCCGCCGTCGACATCTGCCTCGAGCACCAACGGCACCGGGGCCGCGGGTACCACCGCACCCCGCGTCCCGAGCAGGCGCCCGATGGTGTCGAGAGCGTCCTCGAAAGAGCCGGACAGACTGGTGAGCGCGGCGATGATCAGGTTGCCGAGGGAGTGGCCCGCCACGTCCGACTCTTCGAACCTGAACTCCATGAGGTCGCGCCACACTGATGGTTCGGGGCTCATGGCCAGCAGCGCCCGACGGATGTCGCCCGGCGGCGGGATCTCGAGGGCGGGCGACAGCCGGCCCGACGATCCCCCGTCGTCGGCCACGGTCACGACGGCGGTCAACCCACCGGCGTAGTCGAGGATTGCCTGCAGCGCACCAGCCAGCCCATGCCCTCCACCGAGCGCAGCCACCTGGACGCCCGCCAGGTCTTGTTCCAGCTCCTCGAGCACGGGGTCGACCAGGGTCATCGGTCGATGTCCCGGTGGCGAATCGTCACGTCGACGTCGCCCCGATCCTCGAGCCACGCCGCCAGCTCCTCCGCAATCGCCACCGAGCGGTGTCGGCCCCCGGTGCACCCGATCCCAATCGTGAGATACGACTTGCCCTCGGCCTCGTACCGGGGAACGAGGAATCCGAGCAGTGCCCGAACCCGCTCCAGGAACTCCTCTGCGTCGGGAGAGCCCAGAACGTGCTGGCGGACGGCGTCGTCGAGCCCGGTGAGCGGGCGGAGCGACTCCTCCCAATGCGGATTGGGAAGAAATCGCACGTCGAAGACCAGGTCGACGACACGGGGCACTCCGCTCTTGAACCCGAAGGACGTGACCGTCACCCGCATCGGGCGGTCCTGCTCTTCGAATGCGTCGCGAATCGCCTCCCGGAGCTCGTGAACGTTTCGGTCGCTGGTGTCGATGACCATGTCGGCCCGGTCTCTGAGCCCGTCCAGGGCCCGCCGCTCTGCGGCGATCGACTCCACCACGGTCGGAGCGGCCACGGGATGGGGACGACGAGTCTCTTCGAAGCGGGTGGCGAGCACCTCGTCGTCGGCGTCGAGGAAAAGCACCGTCACTGGCACCGCGTCTTCGGAAAGTCGCTGGAGGGCGGCGTCGAGCGTGGCGAACTCCAGTCCGCTCCGGGCGTCGACCACGACGGCGATGCGGCCACGCGTGCTGTCGGGGACCCGGGCGCGGGCGACCATCTCCCCGATGAGATCGGCGGGGAGGTTGTCCGTCACCGAGTAGCCGACGTCTTCGAGGGCCTTCGAGGCGGTCGACCGGCCGGCTCCCGACATCCCGGTTATGACAACGAGGCGAAACTGGTCGTTCATCGATCCCCCTGCAGCGCGCCGTGCAATGTGGTTGCCACCGGATCGGGCAGCACCTCCCCCAGTTCGTCGACCGACGCCTCCCGAATCTTCTTCAACGACCCGAACCGCCGGAGGAGGGCCTTCTTGCGGACCGGACCGATGCCCGGGACGCGATCGAGGACGGAGTCCACCATACGACGGCCCCGCAGCGTCCTGTGGTAGGCGACGGCAAAGCGATGGGCCTCGTCCCGAACCCGCTGGAGGAGGAAGAGCGCCTCCTCCCCGCGGGGGATCCGGATCGGGTCGGCGCGGCCGGGCAGATACACCTCTTCCATGCGCTTGGCGAGGCCCGCCACCGGTATCTCGAGACCCAGGGTCTCGACCACCTTGACCGCCCGGGAGACCTGGCCGGCGCCGCCGTCGACCAGCAGCAGGGACGGCGGATATGCGAACTTGCCCCGCTCCTCGACGGGCAACCGGCTCTCCGCGAGATACGCCGTCAGCCGCCGGGCCAGGACCTCTTCCATCGCGGCGAAGTCGTCCTGACCGATGACGCTGCGCACCTTGAACCGTCGGTACTGGCTCCGCCGGGGCAACCCGTCCTCCATGACCACCATCGACCCGACGGTGTCGCGACCTTGGATGGTCGAGATGTCGAACGCCTCGATGCGAAGGGGAGGCTCGGGCAAGCCGAGGACATCCTGCACGCTGCGAAGCGCCTTCGCCCGGGCGTTGTGGTCGCTGCTGCGCCTAAGCCGGTGACGGGCGAACTCTTCCCTGGCATTGGCCGCCGCGGTCTCCATCAGTCGTCGCTTCGATCCGCGCCGGGGAGCCCTCAGGGACACGCCGCTGCCCCGCCGCGCCGCCAGCCATTGCTCCCACAGCGGCGGCTCGTCGGGGAGGGTCTGTACCAGCACCTCCGGCGGAGGCGCCTCGTCGCCGTACACCTGCAGGAGCATGCGCTCGATCAGCTCTGTCGTGGTCACGTCCTCGACCTTGTCCACGATGGTGGCGATACGGCCCGTGACCCTCCCCCTCCGCACGGTGAGCACCACCAGTGAGGCCTCGAGCTCGTCCTCCTCGATGGCGAAGAGATCGAAGTCCTCCTTGGTCTGCGATGCCACCTCCTGCTTGGCCAGGGCCCGTTCGACGGCAAACAGCCGGTCCCGGACCCGGGCCGCCCGCTCGTACTCGAGCGCCTCGGCGGCGTGGTCCATCTCGGCGCGCAGGGCGTCGACGATGTCGTCGGTGTTCCCTGCGAGGAAGCCGGCAAGGCCGTCGACGTGCGCCGCATACTCCTCCGGGGTCACCTCGCCCACGCACGGCCCGGAGCAGCGCTCGATGTGGAACAGCAGGCACGGACGGCCCAAGGCCGCGTGCCGCCGAAACTTCCCGTCCGAGCAGGTGCGCACCTGGAAGGTCCTGATCAGCAGGTCGAGCGTCTGCCGGATGGCATACGCATGGGCATACGGGCCGAAGTATTGGTTCCCCTTGCGCCGCTTGCCCCGCATCACCGTGGCGCGGGGCCACTCGTCCGAGCGGGTGATGGCGAGGTAGGGAAAGGACTTGTCGTCCCTCAGCCGGATGTTGAACCGGGGCTGATGCTTCTGGATGAGGCTGTACTCGACCATGAGCGCCTCCACCTCGTTGTCGGTGACGATCCAGTCGACCGAGTCGGCGGCATCCACCATCGCCCGGGTTCGGGGGCTGAGCTCGGCGGCGAAGTAGTTGGCGACCCGTTTGCGCAGCGACTTCGCCTTGCCGGCGTAGAGGACCGCGCCGTGGCGGTCGCGGAAGAGATAGGCGCCCGGGGTATCGGGGATCTCATCGGGAAGGGGACGGAGCACCATCACGCGATTGTACGAGGGGCTCGGGTCGCGACTTCAGGCCGCCGTCGACGACCGACGCCAGCGCGCCCCGAGGAGCCTCGGCAACTCGATCTGTGCCGCCAGAATCGGATCGCGCCCCGCCCGCGCCGGGCCGACGCTCAATTCCTCGATCGTCTCGAGCGCCCATCCCGCTCCCGCCGCCCCGCCGAGCAGGTTCGCCAGCGAGCGATGGTGGAATCGGATGGTCAGCTCTCCCGCATCTTCCTCGGTGAAACCGCCTCCGAAGTACCTTCCCCAGCGCCAGAGAACCTCTCCATCGTCGGGATCGATGACCGGGGCCGAGTCGGGGGCAGTGATCAAGGGATGGTTGATCACCAGGGCGAGCACCCCATCAGGCCGAGTGACCCTGGCGGCCTCCTCGAACAGGCGGGTCCCTGTCGGCAAATGCTCCATCACCAGCACTATGGCGACTCCGTCGACCGATCCGTCCTGGATGAAGCCGATGTCGGGGAGGCTGCCGAGGGCGATTGGAGCGAGACCCGCCGCCCGGGCGGCCAGCCGCGGCGAGGCGTCCACGCCGATTGCTCGGGCGCCACGGGCGGCGATCGCGGCGAGGAACCGGCCCTCGCCACAGCCGAGATCCAGATAGGTCTTGCCCGGCTCCGGGCGGAGCATCGCCAGCGCCAGGGGCATCACCTCTTCGGAATAGGCAGGATCTGAGGCCACCTCGCCGAGCCACCACTCCGCGAGATCCTCGCCCCACCCGGTCACGCCTGGAGCACCTCTCGCAAGAACTTGCCGGTGTACGACTCGGAGACCGCAGCGATGGACTCCGGGGATCCCTCGGCGACGATCCTCCCGCCCTCATCGCCGCCCTCGGGCCCGAGATCGATGATCCAGTCGGCGGACTTGATCACGTCGAGGTTGTGCTCGATGACGAGGACGGTGTTGCCCCCGTCGACGAGACGCTGCAGCACGCCGAGCAGCTTGCGCACGTCCTCGAAATGCAGGCCGGTCGTGGGCTCGTCGAGGATGTAGAACGTGCTCCCCGTCGATCGCTTGCCCAGCTCGCTCGCCAGCTTGACTCGTTGCGCCTCGCCGCCTGACAGCGTCGGGGCCGGCTGGCCGAGGCGGATGTAGCCGAGCCCGACGTCGTAGAGGGTCTGGAGCACGCGGGCGATTCGGGGCTGGTTCTGGAAGAAGTCGAGGGCCTCGCTCACCGACATGTCGAGCACGTCGGCGATCGAGTGCCCCTTC
>JAUYIV010000107.1 GCA_030688105.1 Actinomycetota bacterium
ATCGAGATCCCGGAGGAGGTCGCCCGCGCCGAGTCGGTCCCCGAGGATCTCGACGCCACCCAGCGCGATCCCTATTCGATCCCGTCGACTCGTCGCCGTCGGTCTGCGGCGATCGTCTACCTGGGGGCGGCCGGGCTCGCCGTCGCCGGTCCCGCCGCCGGCTTGCCGGCGGGGCTTCTCGTCGTCGCCGGGCTTCTCGGAGTGCTGGCGGCCTGGCACCTCGTGTCGGCATGGCGCATCGCCATCCTCGATCCCGAGGCGCTCGAGATCGCCAATCGCGAGGTCCCGATGGCGGTGGGCCACGCCTCGGCGGCGGTGGGCTTCGACGGCTGGCGGGCGCGCCCGATCTGGAACGTGCTCGTGTTCAGCGCCGACGAACCCCCTTCACAGCGCGGCTTGATCCGCGTCGACGCGGTGGACGGGAAGGTGGTGGGGACCTATGTGGAGCGCATTTGAGGCTGCGTCGGTTCAAGTTCGTCGCCCGTCGCCCGTCGCCCGTCGCCCGTCGCCCGTCAAGAATCAAGAATCAAGAAATCAAGACAGGCTCTTGGCTCTTGGCTGGGCTGTCTTGCGGGAGGCGGGAGGCGGGAGGCTGGGGGCCGACCGCCGCCAGGCGGTCATAAGACAAACCTGTCCCCTTCGCGATCGCCCACCTCCAGCGCCACCACGAGGCCGGGGCGGCGCCCCCACTTCTCCAAGACCGCCACTCCCTGGACGTGGCATCCGGCCTTGAATGTGGGCCAGGGCTCGCCGTCGTGAGCGTCTCCCATGTCGACGGAGTGGCCGGGGACGGGCTCGATCCAATCCGGGTGGATCTGGAACCCCTCCAGGCTGACGACGGCGAGGTCCAGCTGGGCGCAGCGGTCGAAGATACGGGCAACCGTCGCCACCGGGTAGAACCCCTCGTCCTCTTCGCCGCGGCGCACCGCCTCGGTGTCGAACTCGGAGGCGAGGGCGTCGACCGGGTGCTCGCCGCCTTCGGTGGGGGCGGACTCGGGTTCGGATTCGGGCACGAGCATCGCCCGGGTGGCGTCGAGGATCCGCTGGAGGCCGTCCAGGTCGAACGCCCACGGATCGCCCTCCTCGTCGGGCAGGAACTCGGCGAACAGCTGCCCATCGTCGAGGTAGGCGTAGCCGACGAGGCGGCCCTCTTCGATCAGCTCGACGATCGGTTCGCCGTCTTGTTCGCTGTCGCGGGCGTGGAGGTCGGACATCGTGCGGGCAGGCTAGGTGACGGGTTCGGTGTCGCAGTCGTTTGGCGGCGACCAGCGACCAGCGACCAGCGACCGGCAAGAGCCGGATGGTTTGCTCTTGCCGGAGGCTGGAGGCTTTCTCCTACCGCTCGAGCTTCCGCGCCGGCGGGTTGGGTGTCGCGGTCGTCTAGGGGCGACCAGCAAGAGCCGAATTCTTGCTCCTGCTCCTGCTCTTGCTGGAGGCTGGGGGCTGGAGGCTTTCTCCTACCGCTCGACTTTCCGCGCCGGATGGCCCGTGAAGATCTGCCGCGGCCGTCCGATCTTGGTCTCGGGGTCCTCGGTCATCTCCCGCCACTGCGCCACCCATCCGGGGAGGCGGCCGATGGCGAAGAGCGGCGTGAACATCCGGACCGGGAACCCCAGCGCCCGGAACATGAGCCCCGAGTAGAAGTCGACGTTCGGATACAGCCGGCGCTCGACGAAGTAGTCGTCGGAGAGGGCCGCTTCCTCGAGCTTGATGGCGATGTCGAGCAATGGATCGTCGACACCCACCCGGTCGATCACCTGGTAGGCGAAGCTCTTCAGGATCCGCGCCCGGGGGTCGTAGTTCTTGTAGACGCGGTGACCAAATCCCCAGAGGCGGAAGGGATCATTGGGATCCTTCGCCTTCTTGATGTACTTCTCGAAGTCGCGCCCATCCTCGTCGATCTGATGGAGCATCTCCACCACTCGCTGATTGGCGCCGCCGTGGAGGGGTCCCCACAGCGCGCTCATCCCCGCGGCCACCGAGGTGAACAGGTTCGCCTGGCTCGATCCGGCCAGCCGGACCGTCGAAGTCGAGCAGTTCTGACCGTGGTCGGCGTGAAGGATGAGCAGAACGTCGAGCGCCTTCGCCACCACCGGGTCGACCTCGTGGTCCTCGACCGGGAGGGCGAACATCATGTGCAGGAAGTTCGAGACGTAGTCGAGGTCGTTCCGCGGATACATGTACGGCTGGCCCATCGACTTCTTGTATGCGAAGGCGGCGACGGTCGGCAGCTTGGCGATGAGCCGAAGAGCCGACTGCTCCACCGCATGCGGATCGGTTGGGTTGTGGAAGTCCGGATAGAAGGTGGCCATGGCGTTGGTGGCCGATGCCAAGATCGCCATCGGGTGGGCACTCTTGGGAAATGCGTCGAAGAGCCGCTTCATCTCCTCATTGAGGAGGGTGTGACGGGTGACGTTCTGGGTATACGACTCGAGGGCGGCCTCCGTGGGGAGTTCCCCGTAGAAGAGGAGGTATGCCACCTCCAGGAAGGTCGACTTCTCGGCCAGTTCTTCGATCGAGTACCCCCGGTACCGCAGCTCTCCGGCTTCGCCATCGACGAATGAGACCCCGCTCATCGTCCCGGCGGTGTTGGCGAACCCATAGTCGAGGGCCACCAAACTGGTCTTGGCCCTCAGGTTCCCGATGTCGATGCCGCCACCGCCCTCGGTCCCCTCGACGATCGGCAGCTCGAGTTCCCCTCCGTCGTACTTCAGGATGACGGTTCGATCATCCATGGGTTCCTCTCTTCGGTCAGTCCTCTTCCTGGGCGGCAGCGATCACGCGCTGGGCCTCATTCGGCGGAGCCTCTTCGTACCTGGCAAATTCCATCTCGAAGGATCCTCTGCCGCTCGTGATCGAGCGGAGGTCGATCGAATAGCGCTGCATCTCGGCGAGGGGGACCTCGGCCGTCACCACGCGGATGCCACCTTCCGAGTCCATCCCCAGCACCCGGCCCCGTTTGGCGTTGAGGTCGCCGATCACCTCTCCCATGAGGTCCTCCGGCACCCTCACGGTGGCCCTCATGATCGGCTCCAGGAGCGTCGCATTGAGCTTGGGCGCTGCTTCACGCACCGCAAGGATACCTGCCATCCGGAAGGACAATTCGTCGGAGTCGACGGCGTGGTACTTGCCGTCGTAGACCGTCGCCCTGACCCCGACCACCGGGTAGCCGGCGAGGATGCCCCGCTCGAGGGCCTCGACGACCCCCTTCTCGACCGCCGGGATGTACTGCTTTGGGATCGACCCGCCCTTGATGGCGTTGGCGAACTCAAAGGCCGATGTCGCCGGCAGCGGCTCGAACCGGAGGTTGGCCACCCCGTACTGCCCGCGACCCCCGGACTGCTTCTTGTGCTTCCCCTCGACGTCGGCGGTCCCGCGGATCGTCTCCCGGTAAGGGATCTTCGGGAGCGCGGTGTCTATGTCGACCCCGAAGCGGGAGTGAAGCCGGGCTATCGCGACCTCGAGGTGGGCGTCTCCGAGCCCCGAGAGCACCGTCTCGTTGGTGGCAGCGCTGCGCTCGACCCGCAAGGTGGGGTCGTCTTCGGCGGCGCGCTGGAGCGCGGTCGACAGCTTCTCCTCGTCGTGCTGTGACCGCGGGAAGACGGCGAGCGACATCGTCGGGCGGGGGACCTCGACGGGAGCGATGACAACCTTCACCCCGGGGGAACGGAGGGTGTCGCCGGCGAGGGTCGACTCGAGCTTGGCGACGGCGGCGATGTCCC
>JAUYIV010000112.1 GCA_030688105.1 Actinomycetota bacterium
ACCCTCGATCGGGTGATCGAGGGTTCACGCAAGCTCAGGGAGCACCGGGCCGCCACCGAGCAGGCGGCGATCCAACATCGCACCATCGTCGTGGTGTCGGCCAAGGGAGGAGCGGGGAAGACGATGGTGTCGGTCAACCTCGCCACCGTCCTCGCCCTCGCCGAGAGGCGTCAGACCGTGATCGCCGATTGCGACATGCAGTTCGGCGACGTTGCCGCCGCCCTGCTGCTCACCCCGGTTCACACCGTGATGGACGCCGCCGAATCGGTGCTGCCGGGCGAAGAGGGTCAGACCGCCGCCCTGAAGGTATTCCTCACCCGGCACGGGCCCACCGACCTCTTCGCGTTGTGCGGGTCGGAGGATCCTTCCGTCGGCGAGGTGATCAGCCCCGCAGTGGTGGGTACCCTTCTCGACCAACTGGCGAAGGAGTTCCGTTACCTGGTGGTCGACACATCGGCCGGCCTGGACGAGGCCACGCTCGTCGCGCTCGAGCGGGCCACCGACATCGTGATCGTCGTCGATCTGGACGTGGCGTCGGTGCGTGGGGCCCGCAAGCTGATCGAGTCGCTCGACCTCATCGGGATGCGGGCGGCGAGACGGCACGTGGTGCTCAACCGGTTCGATTCCAAGGTCGGCCTCGACACCGACGAGGTCTCGGCGGCGCTGGGTGTGGACCTCGACGTCATGCTGCCCAGCAGCCGGGCGGTACCCCTCTCCTTCAATCTCGGCGAGCCCCTCGTGGTGTCGAAGCCGCGCCACCAGTACTCACGTCGCATCGGCGACCTCGCCGCCCGGTTCGTCGGTGTTTCGATCAGCCGAAAGGCGGGCCGATGAAGCTCAGTGACCGGGTTCGTCAGGTGAAAGCGGAGCAGGCCAGGCCGACCGTGCTCTCGGGGCGCAGGGTGCAACGAGACGAGGACTCGATCCACGATCCGCTCGCCGGCTACCGGCAGCACGTGCAGGAGGTGCTGTACGAGCGGCTCGGTCCCGATGCCTTCTCATACGACCAGGCAGAGCATGCACTCCGACGCGCCGTCTCCGACGAGCTGCATCGGATAATTTCGGAGGATGGCTCACCCCTGAGCACCGAGGAACGCGAGACCGTCGTCGTTCAGATTTCGGAGGACATCCTCGGCTTGGGGCCGGTGCAGCGGTATCTCGACGATGCCGCGGTCACCGAGGTCATGGTCAACGGACTGTCGCCGATCTTCGTCGAGCGACAGGGCAAGCTCTTCGAGACCACGTCCCGCTTCCTCGACGAAGGCCACCTGCTTCGGGTCATCGACCGCATCGTCTCCCTGGTGGGCCGGCGAATCGACGAGGCCTCCCCGATGGTCGACGCCCGGCTCGGGGACGGGTCCCGGGTCAACGCCATCGTCCCTCCGCTGGCCGTCGACGGTCCCGCGCTGACGATCAGGAAGTTCTCTCGCGACCCCTACCAGATCGACGACCTCATCCGTTTCGGGACCCTCAGTGCGGAGATCGGCGAGTTCCTCAGGGTGTGCGTCGAGGGCCGGCTCAACATCCTGATCACCGGCGGCACCGGTACCGGGAAGACCACCCTGCTCAACGTCCTCTCCGGGTTCATCCCGGATGACCAGCGCATCGTGACCATCGAGGATGCAGTGGAGCTCCAGCTCCATCAGCGGCACGTGGTTCGCCTCGAGAGCCGACCGGCGAACATCGAGGGCAAGGGCACGGTGTCGATCCGGGACCTCGTCCGCAACTCGCTTCGCATGCGGCCCGACCGGATCGTCGTGGGCGAGGTACGCGGCCCGGAGGCCCTGGACATGCTCCAGGCGATGAACACCGGCCACGAGGGCTCCCTTTCGACGCTCCACTCGAACACCCCCCGGGATGCGTTGTCGCGGCTCGAGACCATGGTCCTGATGGGCGGCGTCGAGTTCCCGGTGAGCGCGGTCCGCGATTACATCGCGGCCGCGATCTCCCTGATCGTCCATCTCACCCGGATGCGCGATGGCAGCCGGCGGATCTCCCAGATCACCGAGGTCGCCGGAATGGAGGGGGCAACCATCACCCTGCAGGACCTCTTCAAGCTGGACTATTCCCGCCTGGACGAGGCGGGGTCTCGCGGGGCGGTCATGCCGACCGGGCTCAGACCCCACTTTTCCGAGCACCTCGAGGATCAGGGCTTCGAGCTGCCACCGGAGCTCTTCGAGCCCTCGCGCCGCAGCTGAGCACATGGCCACCCTTCAACGCACCATCGCAGCAATCGGGATGGGGTCCCTCGTGATCGCCCTTGCCTCGGCGGCGCGGGCCGGTGAGCCGGGGGGGTTCGACTTCGTGGACGCCTCCGACTTCCCGACGGTGCGAGTGGTGATAACCCCCGCAGCGGATAGTGGCGCACTGGTGACCGGTGACGTGACGGTGCTCCAGGATGGTGAGCCGGTCCCGGCCACCGTGACCCCCCTCGAGTCCGACCCGATCGAGGCCGTGCTCCTGATCGATACCTCGGGGAGCATGGCCGGAGCGCCGATCGCCGCGGCGAAGCAGGCGGCGATCGACTTCATCGCCGCTCTACCGCCGGGGAGCTCCGTCGCCGTCCTCGGCTTCGGCGACGAGGTCGAGGTGGTCGCCGGGCTGGCCGCCCCTTCCGACGAAGCGACGGCGGGCATCGCCAGCCTTCGAGCACAGGGTGAGACCGCCCTCTACGACGCGGTTCTCGCCGCCGCCCAGGCCCTGGCATCG
This sequence comes from Actinomycetota bacterium, assembly GCA_030688105.1. Classification (GTDB taxonomy): domain Bacteria; phylum Actinomycetota; class Acidimicrobiia; order Spongiisociales; family UBA11373; genus JAUYIV01. Next base: position 2,710 of record JAUYIV010000112.1, read on the forward strand.
GACAGCAGCAGCCGCCGCTTCATCGTGCTGCTCTCCGATGGTGGCGACACTGCTAGCGAGGCGAGCCTCGAGGACGTCACCGTCGCGCTGTCCGCCACCCGCCTCGGGTTCTATGCCATCCAGCTCGAGGGTTCCGAATTGGATTCGGCGGCATTGTCGGCGATCGCCGACGCCAGCTCCGGACGATTCGTCGCCGCCGCCGACTCGGAGGGTCTGGCCGCCATCTATGCCGAGATCGCCGCCGATTTGGCCTCGCAGTATGCCGTCGGGTTCGAGGTACTACACGGGGGGAGCAGCGCGATCGAGGTCGTCGTCGCCGGGGAAATGGGCGTCGAGAGGTTCGTCGCGGAGCTGGAGCTGCCCGACCTGCCCGCCCCCGGGAGCGCACCCGTCGTGACCCTCGTCCCGCCGGCAGCGCGGACGCTCACCCCGGCCCCGATCATCGTCGTCGAAGGCCCCTCGGCCTTCCAGAAGGACTGGGCGCTCAGGGTCGGGATCGGAGCCATGGCGCTCATGTT
>JAUYIV010000113.1 GCA_030688105.1 Actinomycetota bacterium
CTTCGGGCCGGATGGGTTCCTCTATCTCGCCCTCGGCGACGGCGGGGGCGCCGGAGACCCCGGAGACAACGGCCAGGATCCATCGACGGGGTATGGCTCCATCCTCCGCATCGACGTGAGCGAGTCCCCGTATGCCATCCCGCCGGGCAATCCGTTCGCCGACGGCGTCGGGGGAGCACCCGAGGTATGGGTGTACGGCCTGCGCAATCCCTGGCGGATCTCCTTCGACGGCGACGACCTCTACGTCGCCGACGTGGGACAGGGCGCTCGCGAGGAGGTGACGCTCATCGATGTCGATTCGGGCGGGGCGAACCTGGGGTGGTCGGTCATGGAGGGCACCCTGTGTTTCGACGGCCCGGTCGCCCTCTGCACCGACAACGACTTCGTCGATCCCATCCACGAGTACTTCAATGCGGGGAGCCGCTGCTCGATCACCGGCGGCTACGTGTATCGGGGCAGCCAGTTCCCCGACCTGGTGGGGACGTACTTCTTCGGGGACTTCTGCTCTGGGGAGATCATGGCGCTGCGTACCTACCAGGGGGCACTCGTGGATTCCCGGGTGTTCCCGGTGTCGGCGCCGCAGCTCTCCTCGTTTGGCCTCGACGGGGCCGGGCGCCTCTACGCCACGTCGTTCTCCGACGGCACGGTGTACCTGGTCACGCAAACGGCATAGCCCGACCCACGGCGGTCCTCAAAGGGTGCGTGGACAGGCCGGGCTCCCAGGGGTATATCGGCGAACTCTCAAGTACCCGGCCCAGGCGACCGACCTGAGAGACAGAGATTCCGGCCCTTACCGGTATACGGTCGGGGGACCTACGTTGAACCCAAACCGCCTTCGGAGGTCCGCCAGTCGACGAGGTGCGGCATGCGCGAATCGATTCGAGTCACGATGGCAGTCCTGCTGATCGGTGCGCTGGGCGTACCGTCGGCTGCGGCCGACGAACCGATCACGGAGCAGATCCCCTCGTTCAACGAGTCGCCGGGGTGCGGTGACCTCGACGGGATTCGTGGACCGCTCGCCTCCAAGGTCGGACTCCTCGAGATGAGCGAACCCATCTACGGGCCCTGGGCCGACTTCTACGGCCGGACCATCGCCAGCGTCCACTCCCAGCTGGTCCCGTTCAAGCTCCCCGGCCAGTCCAAGACCCTGTACGTTCACCAACGGGCGTATCCGGCTCTGCAGCAGGTTCTGAAGAATCTCGCCGCCGAGGCGGCGAAGGGGCACACGTACACGATCACGTCGAACTCGTGGTCGTGGAGCCGCTACACCATCCCCCCCACCCGCAGGCTCTCGTTCCACGCCGTCGGCGCGGCCATCGACGTGAACTCGACCACCAACCCGTACCGCGCCGACAACGTGCTGATCACCAACATGCCCGCCTGGTTCGTCGAGGCGTGGACCTCGGCGGGATGGTGCTGGGGCGGGCATTGGCAGACCATCAAGGACCCGATGCACTACTCGTGGAAGGGCCCTATCCATACCCCTGGATATGTGATGCCGCCGCCGCAGCCACCGCTGGTGTCGACGGCGAACTTTGGGAGCGAGGTGGTGTTCCGCGTCGGCCTCTCTGCCACCAGCGGCCCTGATCAGCGCCACTTCGTGGTCGACCTCGACCGCGACGGTGCCGTCGACGTCCTCCGGATCGAGCCAACTACTTCGGGCGGAGTCCAGATCGTCAACGCCGCCGCCCGCCGCAACTTCCGCTCGCCGGCGGTGTTCGCCACGACGCCGACCGCGCCGACCGACCCCATGGCCGAACTCGCCCTCGCCGATCTCAGCCGCGACGGTCGGCCCGATCTCGTCTACCTCCTCCCTACCCCTGGAGGAGTGCTCGATCTCGAGGTATTCACCCTGGTCCAAGGCGGTATGGTCGGACCCTCGACGATCTCCACCGCGGTGTCCGCCGAGGCCGGATCGACGTACCTCTTCGACGACCTGAACCGCGACGGCGACACCGACCTCTTCATCGTAAGGCCGGGGAATCCGGCCTCATTCGAGGTCTGGCTGGGCCCCGGGTTCACCGCGGCGTATCTGGACGTCGCTTTGAGCGTCGGCTCGGCCGACCACCGCTTCGCCCTCGGTGACCGTGATGTCGACGGAGTCCCCGATCTGTTCGCCCTCGGGACGAATGGCACCGTCGTGGTGCACACGGGCACATCGGGCTTCACAGCCTCGTCGTCGATCTCCACCGCAATCGACTCGACGGGAGAATCGCTGTTCGTGGAGGACCTCGACGGCGATGGCCACGCCGATCTCATGCTCGTCGACACCAACGGCCAGATGCGGCTCCGACGCGGCGGGAACTCCACGCACAAGCCGGGCATATGGTTCGCCGACTCGACGCACTCCGTGTCCCGCCTCTCCGGGAGCGACCGATACGAGACGGCGGCGGCGGTGTCCGAGGCACACCATCCCAACCCGGCGAACGTGGACACGGTCTTCATCGCCACCGGAGTCCACTTCCCCGATGCCCTGGCGGGCGCCGCCATCGCCGGCACGCTCGACGCGCCGCTGCTGCTCGTGACCCCCGCCGCGGTGCCGGCGGCGACGGCGGCCGAGTTGGCTCGCCTCGACCCCGACACGATCGTGCTGCTCGGCGGCACTGGAGCGGTCTCCTCGGCCGTGGAGAACGCCCTGGGGGCCTATGGGACCGTGGTTCGCATCGCCGGCGCGGATCGCTACGCCACGGCCGTGGAGGTCAGCAAGTTCGGGTATCCCGTGGACGGATCGGCCGACACGGTGGTGATCGCCACCGGTGAGAGCTTCGCCGACGCCCTCGCCGGAGGCCCGGCTGCGGCGCGCTTCGGCGGCCCGGTGCTCCTCACCACCCGGAATGGCCTCCCCGCGGTGACCCGGGCCGAGATCGGTCGCCTCGACCCGGATCGGATCATCGTGCTCGGCGGCACCGCGGTCATATCCGCGGCGGTGTTCGACGAACTCTCCGCCATCGCCGACACCGAGCGAATCGCCGGTTCGGACCGCGTCCAGACCGCGGTCGCCGTGAGCGCCGCGGCATTCCCGGCGGGCTCCGATCGGGTGTACGTCGCCACCGGGGTGGGATTCCCCGATGCCCTCGCCGGGGCGGCGGCGGCGGCCTCCCTCGGATCGCCGATCCTGCTGCTCCCCGAGAGCGGCCTGCCGGCCACGGTGGTGGCGGAGATCCTCAGGCTGGGAGCCGGCGAGATCGTGATCCTCGGCGGTACCGCCGTGATCACCGTCTCGGTCGAGTCGGCGCTCGCTGTCGCCGGCTTCTGACCGGCCCCACAATCGGGTTCGTCAGATGTCGCGGCGGCCGATCGACGAGTACCGGATCCCGGCGGCGGCGAGCGTGGCGGGGTCGTACATGTTGCGGAGATCGACGACCACCGGATTGGCGACGCGGTCCTTGAGCTGATCGAGGTCGAGCGTTCCGAACTGCTTCCACTCGGTAGCGATCACGACACAGTCTGCGCCGGTCATGGCGTCGTAGGCGTCGGCTGCGAACTCCACCTGGGGTGGTACCACCGACTTAGCCCGCTCGAGGCCTTGGGGGTCGAAGAGTCGCACCAGCGCCCCCGCCTCCACCAGCTCTCTCACGATCTCGACCGCAGGGCTCTCCCTGATGTCGTCGGTGTCGGCCTTGAAGGTGATGCCGAGCATGGCCACCCGCCGGCCGGCGAGAGGGGCGCCGACGGCCGCCTCGATCTTTCCGACCATCCGATGGATCCGCTCTTCGTTGACATCGAGAGCCGCCCCGACGATCCGCGAGCCGGTGCCGAACTGGCGGCTGGTATGGAGCAGCGCCTGGGTGTCCTTCGGCAGGCAGGCGCCGCCGAAGCCGGGCCCGGCGCGGAGGAACCCGCTGCCGATCCGGCTGTCGAGACCGATGCCCCGGGCCACATCTTCGACGATCGCGCCCGACGCCTCACACAGGTCGGCGATCTCGTTGATGAACGAGAGCTTGGTGGACAGGAAGGCATTCGAGGCGTACTTGACCAGCTCGGCGGTCTCGATCGTGGTGAACAGAAACGGCACATCGGCATGTAGCAGCGGCTGATAGACCAGGCGCATCGCATCCGCGGCCTCGGGCGAGTCGACTCCGACCACGACCCGCTCGGGCGTCAGGAAGTCCTGCACCGCGGCGCCCTGGCGGAGGAACTCCGGATTGGCGGCGACGAAGACCCCAAGGCCGGGCCGTAGCTCGGCGAGACTCTGAGCGACCTGCGCCGTGGTGCCGACGGGCACCGTCGACTTGACCACCACGGTCGAACCCTGGCTCAGACGGGGGGCGAGCTGCTCCACCGCGGCGAACACGTGCGTCAGATCGACGCTGCCGTCCTCGTACCGCGGGGTGCCGACCACGATGAAGGCCACCTCGGTTTCGGAGGGCACGGCGGCGTAGTCCGTCGTGAACCTCAGGCGGCCGGCAGCGACGGTCCGGTCGAGGATCTCATCGAGCCCGGGCTCGAACATGGGGACCGTTCCGGCCTGGAGCATGCCGATCTTCGACGGGTCGATGTCGACACTCACCACGTCGTGTCCGAAGTCGGCGAGACAGGCGGCGGTGACCAGGCCTGCATACCCGGCACCGGAAACGGTTATTCGCACGCGTCGCCTCCCTGTGGCGAAAGTGGAAGCGTCGGGGACTCTAGTGCGACCCGATGCCCCAAACGCTCGAGCGTGCGCGGCTGCACTCGCGGTTACCTCCAGGTCCGCCCGCGATGGACCGATAGTCCCTGTGTAAATCCGATGGGTGCCTAGGTTTGCAGCATCCTCGACGAGTCCGACGGTCACAGGGAGCCCCGCCCGAGCATGACGCGAAACACTCGCCGTCACAGAATTGCCGTTGTGCTGACGCTCGCTGCCCTCGCCGGAGGGGCCGTGCAGACGCCGGCCGAAGCCGTACCCCCCTCGACCCCGGTCGTCATCGACGGCGGCGGGTGGGGCCACGGCATAGGGATGCCGCAATGGGGCGCGCAGGGCATGGCCGAAGACGGCAAGAACTACGCGGAGATCCTCGCCTACTGGTACGACGGGACCGGCCTCCGGCAGGCCTCTGAGATCAGCCCGGCTGTACCCACGACGGTGCGGGTCGGAATCAACTACGTAGATCTCGGCACGTACGTGGAGTACCGACCCTTCCGGTGGCAGGAGTTCTCGGTGGAGCAAGACTCGGGCTCGACGGGAGTGGTCACCATCTGCCTTCCCGGCGAGGAGGAGGGATCGTGCTCGGTGACAGTCGACGCCGGGGTCACCTGGCGGTATGGGTGGTCCGATCTCTACTTCGACGGCAACGGGGGATGCCGGCTGACCCGGTCCGGTTCCGTGAAGTACGAGAGCCAGACCGCCTGCGACCTGCGCATGTACTGGACCGATCAACCTCACACCAGGATCGCTTTCCCCGGGGTTGACATCGGCCGCACCTTCGCCCGCGGGCATATCGCTTTCCTCGGTCCCGTAACGGTGAACAACCAGACCGGATTCCACTTCAACGTCGTCCTCGGCCTCGACGAGTACATCCTCGGCCTGGCCGAGGTCCCCCCGTCATGGCACATGGAGGCGCTCAAGGCCCAGGTGGTCGCCGCCCGCACCTTCGGGGCATGGAAGGCACGCGGCCTCCGCGCCGACTGCTCCTGCAACCTCGTCTGGAGCACCTCCGACCAGGCCTATCGCGGCTGGCACAACCTCAACGAGGGCAATCCCGATCGCGGGCAGCGTTGGGTCGACGCGGTGACCGGGACGGCGGGGCAGGTGGTGGTCAAGACCCCCGGCAGCACTGTGATCGCCGAGACCTACTACAGCTCCTCGACCGGAGGCGCCACCGAGAACGTGTCCGAGGTGTGGGGCTCCAACCAGGCCTCCTATCCCTATCTGGTGTCCCGACCCGACCCGTGGAGCGCCCTGTATGCCACTGCGCCGACCGAGAGCACCAAGATTCGCTGGCGGCACACCCGAACCGCCGGCCAGATCGTCGACGCGCTCGCCAGTGGCTCGTGCGACAGCGGATCCGGCGTCCCGTTCCCTGGCCTCACCGAGCTGCTCGAGATCGAGATCGTCGCGACCAACGTGTCGGGGAGTCCGAAGACCCTCCGAGTCACCGGTATTGCCAACGGAAAGGTGGCGACCAAGGACTTCCACGCTCTGGCTTCGTCCTGCGCCGATCGGATAGGAACGATCCGCAGCCGGCTCAACCTCACGGGCCACTTCATCTACTCGTTCTCCGGGTTCGCGACCACCGAGCGGCTCGCCGGTCCTGATCGGTTCGCCACCGCGGTGGCGGCCTCCAAGGCGAGCTATCCGGACGGCGCCGGCGTGGTCTACCTCGCCGTTGGGCTCAACTACCCCGACGCCCTGGCGGGAGGCCCGGCGGCCGCGGCTGAGAACGCCCCGATCCTGCTGGTCGCGACCACCAGCCTGCCCTCGGTGACGAAGTCCGAGCTGCAGCGCCTCGGGCCCACCAAGGTGGTCGTGCTCGGAGGTCCGGCGGCGGTCGCCGCCGGCGTGGTCGATCAGGTCAAGAGTGCGCTCCCCTCCGCAGAGGTGGTGCGCCGCGAGGGGGCCAACCGCTACACGACTGCGATCGCGGTGTCCAAGGCCGTGTTCTCACCCGGTGTCGCCACCGTCTACATCGCCTCGGGCGAGGGCTACCCGGACGCCCTGGTGGCGGCGCCCGCCGCCGCGGTGACGGGAAGCCCGCTGCTGCTGACCCGGAGCACCTCCCTGCCCGCCGAGGTGGCCCAGGAACTCCAGCGGCTCTCACCGAACCGGATCGTGATCGTCGGCGGCACCGCCGCGATCTCCAGCAGCGTTGCCCAGAGCCTCGGCTCCTACGCGCCCACGGTCGACCGGATCGGCGGGTCGAACCGTTTCGCCGTCGCGGCCAACGTCTCGAAAGACGCCTTCCCCGCTGGTGCCGGCACCGTCTACATCGCGGTGGGCACCGACTTCCCCGATGCCCTCGCCGGAGGGCCCGCCTCAGCGGTCGCCCCCGGACCGCTGCTGCTCGTGAACACCTATTCGATCCCCTCTGAGGTTCGCGCCGAGCTCGAGCGTCTCAACCCCTCCCGAATCGTGATCCTGGGCGGACCGGCGGTGGTCTCCGACGGGGTCGCCATCGAGCTGTCGGCATACATCGAGTGACGGGTATCCCCACCGGCAGGGCGATCGTCGGCCTCCTGACGGTGGCGGCCCTGCTGGCGCCTCCTTCGGTCGGGGCGAGTGAGCCGCCCTCCGCACCCGGAGGAACCGTCATCGAGATGGCGCCCGGAGTCGAGCACCGGCGCGAGGCGCACCCTCGCCTCGACGGGCGGCTGGTCGCCTTGAGCCGGAACCCCGATCGAGGCATTCCCGGCCGGGCGCCTTCGGTGTACGGGTTCGATCCCCGCACCGATCGAGTCGTCATCGAGGTGTATGCCCTCGATGGCAAGGGAGCCGCGGTCGAGGTGGCCCTCAACGCCAGGGGGGCGACCGGCGTGGTCCGCTTCGAGGACGCCATCGTCGCCGAAGTGCCCGTCGGCTCGCTCACCGTCCTCGGAGAAGACTCTCGGATCGGATGGATCTCGGCGACGGCCATTCCCCATGCCGAGGGAACCGGTGAGGGTGTTGGCGCCATCGCGGCCGCGGCGTGGCACGACGCCGGAATCACCGGCGCCGGGATCAAGATCGCCGTGATCGACCTCGGCTTCGGCGGATACGAATCGCTCCTCGGCACCGAATTGCCAGCCAAGGTGCACACGTTCGACACCTGCGGCGGCATGGGAGCGCCCGAGGACCACGGCACTGCGGTCGCCGAGATCGTCCACGAGGTGGCCCCCCACGCCACGCTCTACCTCATGTGCATCGAGGACACCGGAGACCTGGCGGCAGCGGTGGACCATGCCATCGACCAAGGAGTCACCGTGATCAGCCACTCGGTGGGTTGGCTCAACACCGGGCGGGGTGACGGCACCGGACCCTTCATGGGGTCCATCCTCGAGACCGCCCGCGACAACGGGATCCTGTGGGTCAACTCGGCGGGCAACTACGCCGAGCAGCACTGGGGCGGCACCTTCGACGGCCCCAACGGTGCATTCCACGATTTCGGCGGTGGTGACGAGACCATCACCTTCACCCTCGCCGCCGGGAAAACCGTCACCGCCTACCTCAAATGGGATGACTGGCCGACCTCGTCGAACGACTACGACCTGTACCTGTACGGAGGGCCGGTCGAGCCCGCTTGCGCCCCGTCGGGGGCATCGGCGTGCTCCATCGATGAGCAGAGCGGAACTCAGCTCCCGACCGAGTCTCTCCAGTACACCCACCCCGGCCCGGGCGCGGGGACGTTTCACCTGAAGATCAGCCGGTTCTCCGCCCCCGGGACTCCGCCCATGGACCTCTTCGTGCTCGGAGACGTCGCCGTGCCGATCGAGCACAACGACCCGGACCGCAGCCTCAACGACCTCGCCGGATCCCCCATCGTCCTCGCGGCCGGTGCGTTCTGCTTCGAGAACGGACCCTTCTGTGCCTCGAGCGGGGCTGTCGAATCCTTCTCCTCGCGCGGGCCCAACATCAACGGACTCGTCAAGCCCGACCTGGCGGCTCCCGACGGGGTCTCCAGCGGCTCGCTTGGTCTCTTCTTCGGCACCTCGGCGGCGGCCCCGCACACATCGGCAGCCGCCGCCCTCCTCCAGGAGGCGGAGGGTCTGTGCTCACCCGTCGCGCTCCATCTTCTGATGCTTGGCCAGACGGAAGCGGTGGGAGACCCGGTGCCCAACAACGACTACGGCCACGGGCGACTCCTCCTCGACGCACCGCCGACGCCGCCTGATCCGGTGATCCGCTACGCCGGCGCCAACCGCTACGCCACCGCGGCGCAGACCTCCCAGGCCGACTTCCCGTGCGGTGCCCGCACGGTGTTCGTAGCCACGGGAGAGAACTTCCCCGACGCTCTCGCCGCCGCCGCCGTCGCCGGGAACCTCAACGCCCCGATCCTTCTCGTGCAGGCCAACTCGGTGCCGAAAGCGACCTCCGACGAATTGGCACGTCTCGACCCGGACCAGATCGTGATCCTCGGCGGCACCGCAGTGGTCTCGGCGGCCGTGGCCACGGCGCTCGCGCTTCAAGCACCCGTCACCCGCCTGGCCGGCTCGAATCGGTACGCCACCGCCGCCGAGGTCAGCAAGTTCGCATTCCCCGTCCCCTCGGCGGTCACGGACGTCTTCGTGGCCACCGGCACCGGGTTTGCCGACGCCCTCGCCGGTGGACCGGCGGCCGCCTACCTCGGCGGTCCGGTCCTGCTCGTGGAACCGAACGCCCTTCCCGTAGTGACCGCGACCGAGATCCAGCGGCTCGGACCGCAGCGGGTCTGGGTGCTCGGTGGGCCGGCGGCGGTGTCGAACGCGGTTGTCGCTCAGATCGAGGGGCTCGGCTTCACCACGATCCGCGTCTCCGGCGCCAACCGATACGCCACCGCCGTAGAGGTGTCCAAACTCGTGTTCCTCGGGCCCACCGCCGAGACCGACGGCAGCATCGTCCATCGGGTCTACATCGCGGTGGGGACCAACTTTCCGGATGCGGTTGCCGGCGGCGGAGTCGCCGGGCTCCGATTCGCGCCGGTCTTGCTGGTCGAAGCCAATTCAATCGCGCAGGTCGTGACCAACGAGGTCACCCGACTCAAC
>JAUYIV010000116.1 GCA_030688105.1 Actinomycetota bacterium
GTCGACGGGCTCGGTCGAGTGAGTGCCCAGATCGGTCACCGCGTGTCCCGCCCCAGCCGCCGCCTTCGCCAGGTGCTCCTTGAGTTCATAACCGGCGTGGTCCGAGGCGATGGCGAAGTGCATGCGGGCAGGCTACCTAACGCCTCCCGCCTCCCGTCGAAGAGTCAAGAATCAAGAATCAAGACCAGAGAGGTCTTGGCTCTTGGCTCTTGGCTCTTGGCTCTTGGCTCTTGGCTCTCGTCGGCCGATACGATCCTCACGTGACCCTGCCGTCCCGCTACTACAACCGCGAGCTGAGCGTCCTCGACTTCCAGGACCGGGTGCTCGCCCTCGCCGAGGATCCCAACCTCCCGATCCTCGAGCGGATCCGGTTCGTCTCGATCGTGGCGTCGAACCTCGACGAGTTCTTCCAGGTCAGGGTCGCCGGGCTCCGGGAGCAGGTGGCAACCGGCGTCGATGCCGTGAGCCCCGACGCCCTGACCCCGCGCCAGCAGCTCGAACTGATCAGGCCCAGGGTCATCTCCCTCGACACACGAACCGAGCGCCTGCTCGCCAACGAGCTGATCCCCGGTCTCGCCGATCACGGAGTGCTCATCCTCCCGTGGGACGCCCTGAAGAAGAAGCACCGCAAGGAGCTGGTCTCGGTATATGAGCGGGAGATCTATCCGATACTGACTCCGCTTGCGGTCGATCCCCAGCATCCTTTCCCGTACATCTCGAACCTCTCGCTGAATCTCGCCGTCACGGTCCGCGACCCGGTGACCCAGATCGACCACTTCGCCCGGGTCAAGGTTCCCCCGCTGCTGCCTCGGCTCCTCCCCGCGGGCGGAGGAACGGTGCTCGTTCCGGTGGAACAAGTGCTCGCCTCCCAGCTCGACACCCTCTTCCCCGGGAAGGAGGTCGTCAGCAGCCATCCCTTCAGGGTCACCCGCAGCGCCGATCAGGCCGTCGAGGAAGACGAAGCCGGGGACCTCCTCGAGGCGATGGAGGAGCTCCTGCAGACACGCCACCGTTTCAGCCGACTGGTCCGCCTGGTGGTCGATCGGACCATGCCGGACGACGTCCTCGACCTGCTGATGAGCGAGATGCGGATCGAGCCCTCCGAGGTGTACGTCAACGACGGGATGCTCGCCCTCGCCGGGCTCTCGACGGTGAGCGCACTCGACCGGCCCGACCTGAAGCTCGAGTCATGGGCGCCGACCACCCAGCCGATCCTTTCGAGACGTCATCCCGGCGAGAGTGTGCTCGACCGGCACAAGGAGCGCGACCTCCTCGTCCACCTGCCGTACGAGTCGTTTGGGACTTCGGTGGGTGCCTTCATCGCCGCGGCGGCGCGCGATCCGAATGTGGTGGCGATCAAACAGACGCTCTACCGCACCTCCGACCCGGACGATCCCGCGCTCGGGGGCGAGCAGTCGATCGTCCAGTCGCTCATCGCCGCGGCGCGCCGCGGCAAGCAAGTGGTGGTGCTGGTCGAGCTCCAGGCCCGCTTCGACGAGGAGGCGAACATCTCATGGGCCCGCATCCTGGAAGAGGCGGGCGTGCATGTGGTCTACGGCGTCGCCGGCCTCTAGACGCACGCCAAGATCGCTCTCGTGGTCCGTCGCGAAGGAGACACCCTCAAGCGTTACTCCCACATCGGGACCGGCAACTACAACCCGAAGACGGCGAGCATGTACGAGGACCTGGGGTTCCTCACTGCCGACGACGAGGTCGGAGCCGACCTTTCGGAGCTGTTCAACGTGCTCACCGGGTACGGCCAGAAGGGGGAGTATCGGCGGATCATCGTCGCCCCCACCGGTCTGCGCGACGCGGTCACGGGCCGTATTCGCGCCCAGGCCGAACGCGGGCCCCGCGGTGGCATCGTGATGAAGCTCAATCACCTCGTCGACCCGAAGATCATCGACGAGCTGTACGCCGCCTCCGCGGCCGGGACGCCCATCGATCTGGTGGTTCGAGGGATGTGCAGTCTCCGGCCCGGAGTACCTGGCCTCTCCGAGACGATCCGGGTCCGTTCCATCGTCGGCAGATACCTCGAGCACAGCCGGGTGTTCCGCTTCGGCACCGGCGAGGACGCCGAGTACCTGATCGGATCGGCGGATCTGATGCCACGCAACCTCGACGGTCGCGTCGAGGTGATGGCGCCGATCTACCACCCGAGGCTGAGAAAGCGCCTGGAGGAGCTGCTGCGGGTGTGCCTCGCCGACGATCGACTCGCATGGGAGTTGACCGACGCCACCTGGACCAAGGTGCCGGCCGTTCTGGGCCTCCACGCCCATCGGCGGTTCCAGGCACTCGCCGTCGCAGGCTCCCAGGGTGCCCTTCCCGACCCGACCAAGGCGCTCGACGTGCCCGAACTGGTGGTGGCCGCCGGTGGGATCGTGACGCGTTCGGCAGATGGCGCACCCGAGGTGCTGCTGGTCCATCGTCCCCGATACGGCGACTGGTCCTTTCCGAAGGGAAAGATCGACGATGCCGAGACCCCGGCCGAAGCCGCTCTCCGCGAGGTGCTCGAGGAGACGGGTCTCGACGTCTCGCTCGGCGCCCACATCGGGGCGGTCGAGTACCCCGACCGGTTCGGGCGGCCGAAGATCGTGCACTACTGGGCCATGAAGGCCGAGAGCGGCGAGTTCACCCCCAACAGCGAGGTCGACGAGATCGCCTGGGCGACTTTCGACGACGCGCTGTCGCGCCTCACCTACGAACGGGATCGAGCCGTGCTCCGCGCCGCCAGGGATGAAGCCTCGTGATCTTCCTGGTCCGGCACGCCCACGCCGAGAGCCGATCGGACTGGGATGGCCCAGACCGCGGACGACCCCTCAGCGACAAGGGGCACCTCCAGGCGAAGCGACTCGCCGAGCTACTCATCTCATGGGGCGCGGGATCGGTGGTTTCGAGCCCGTTCCTGCGATGCGTCCAGACCGTCCTCCCCCTCGCCAACGTCCTCGGCGTCGCCGTCGACGAGTCGGCGGCGCTGGCCGAGGGGGCCGGGGGTGAGGAGGCGGCCCGCCTGATCGCGGCGAGTGCCGACGGCACTGTTATCTGCAGCCACGGCGACGTCCTCCACGACGTCGTCGGCCGTCTC
>JAUYIV010000142.1 GCA_030688105.1 Actinomycetota bacterium
GCTCCCGGACGAGCCGGCTGACACCGCGGCCCTCGGCGCCCAGAACCAGTGCGATCGGCTCGGCGAGCAGACCGAGTCCGAAGAGCGACCGGTCGCCTTCGGCATCGAGGGCGACCACCCACACCCCCCGGGACTTCAGATCGGAGATCGCCCCGGCAACGGACGATATCTCCGCGATCGACAGCGCTTCGAAGGCGCCGGCAGCCGCCTTGAAGGCCGTGGCGCCGAGCGGCGCCGCCCGGTGCCGGGGCACGACGATCGCCCTGATCCCCGCGGCCACCGCCGTGCGTGCGACGGCGCCGACATTGCGGGGGTCCTCGACATGATCGAGCACGATGAGAGCCGGTGGGTCGGTGGCTCCAACGGCTGCGCCCAGATCGACGGGGACGATCGGCCTGCAGTCCGCCACGACTCCCTGAGGAGCATCGGTGACGGCAGCCGGCCGTACGTCATCGACCAGATCGACGACGACGCCCCGCCGCTCCGCTTCGTCGATCAGGGTGGCCAGTGTCTCCACGCGGCCCCTCTCCACGGTCAATCGCTTCACCCGGCCGGCGTCGAGCGCCGCCCGCGCCGCGTGAACCCCCTCGACCCTATCGCCGATGCCAGGTGGTGCCATCGGCGCCATCCTCCAGGATGATCCCGAGCCCGGCGAGGCTGTCCCTGATGCGGTCGCCCGTCTCGAAGTCGCGGTCGACGCGCGCCCGGGCTCGCTTGGCGATGAGGCGCTCGACCACCATCCTCGGATCGCCCGGTTCCACCTCTGCCTCCACGGCGAGTGCGGCAAGCCGAGAGGCGGCGTCTTCCAGCGAGTCGAACGGCTCGTCGATCCCCAGGACCCCGGTGATGATGTCGTAGGCGGCGGTGATCGGGCCGGCATCCTCGCGCGCATCCAAGAGCCGATTGCCTTCCCGAACCCCGTCGAACAGCGCCGCCAGTGCTTCGGCGGTGTTGAAGTCGTCGTCCATGGCGTCACGGAATCGATCGACCACCGACGCGTCGGCGGGGACGTCGGCATCCGGGGCCCTCCGCCGAAACGTCCATAGACGGGACAACGAGGCTTCGGCATCCGCGAGCAGGTCCTCGGCGTACTCGATGGGCTGGCGATATTGCGCCCGCAGGTAGAAGAGCCGGACCGCCTCGGCGGTGTGGTCATCGAGCACATCGATCAACCCCACGACGTTGCCTTCGGACTTCGCCATCTTCTCCCCGCGGAGGGTCACCATCCCGTTGTGAAGCCAGTATCGGGCGAACGGCTCGGTGCCCTCGGCGGCCTCGGACTGGGCGATCTCGTTCTCGTGGTGGGGGAAGACGAGGTCGAGGCCGCCGCCGTGGATGTCGAAGCCGAAACCCAGCACGTCTTGGGCCATGGCCGAGCATTCGATGTGCCAGCCCGGGCGCCCCGGCCCCCACGGCGAGTCCCACACCGGCTCGCCCGGCTTCGACGCCTTCCACAGGGCGAAGTCGAGCGGATCCTCCTTCTCCTCCCCCGGCTCGATGCGGGCGCCGCTCAGCAGCTCATCGATGTAGCGACCGCTGAGCTTCCCGTACCCGGGGAACGAGCGCACCCTGAAGTAGATGCTCCCCCCGGCCGTGTATGCGTGATCCGAGCCGATGAGCCGGGCGATGAGGTCGATCATCTGCGAAATGTGATCGGTGGCATAGACGAGGGCATCCGGCTCCGCCACCCGCAGCCTCCGATACGAGTCCAGGAACTGGGCGGTGGTCCGCCGGGCGATCTCCGCGCAGGTGGTGCCCTCTTCAGCCGCGGCTGCGATGATCTTGTCCTCGACGTCGGTGATGTTGGTCACGTACCGCACCCGATAGCCGCGCCATTCGAGGTATCGCCGGATCACGTCGAACGCCACCGCCTGGCGGCCGTGACCGACGTGTGGAGTCGATTGAACCGTCGGGCCGCAGACGTAGAGGCTGACCTCGCCCTCGACACGGGGGGCGAGTATCTCCAGCGACCGTCCGAGGGTGTTGTAGACGCGCATCGGCAACTGATGGTATCGGTCGACAACCCGGCCTCTGCAGATGGAGTAATGGGCAATGAGTAGTGACGCATCGCGCATTGCGCAATGCCCGGTCCCCATCGGCGCCTCATTGCTTACTTCAAGAGGACCACAGCGACCGCAGCGATCCCCTCATCGCGTCCGATGAATCCCATGCCGTCGGTCGTCGTCGCCTTGCAGGAGACGGCAGCCGGCGGAGCCCGGAGCACCGCCGCCAGGGAGGCACGGATGGCGTCGCGGTGGGGGATCACCCGAATGGACTCGGCAATGACCGTCACGTCGACCGATGCCACCGCAAGGCCGGCGGCCCCCACCCGATCGACGACTTCAGCGAGCAGAACCATCGAGTCCGCCCCATGCCATCGGCCGTCGCTCGACGGAAAGAGCTCCCCGAGGTCGCCGAGCACCGCCGCTCCGAGCAGCGCATCGGCGACCGCGTGTGCCACCACGTCGCCGTCGGAGGTCGCCGCAACGCCGCGGTCCGTCGCCACCTCGACACCGGCCAGCAGCACCCGTCCCCGATCCGTGTACCGGTGGGCGTCGAAGCCCCACCCCGTCCTCATGAGAGCAACCCCTCGGCGAGGGCCAGATCCGCCGGGTAGGTGATCTTCAGGTTGGCCTCCTCACCGGGGACCATCGCCACGATTCCCCCCCAGCGCTCGATGAGCACTGCGTCGTCCGAGGCGTCGGCGTCGTCGGCGGCCTGCGCGGCGCGCAGCGAGTCCACGACGAATCCCTGTGGGGTCTGCACCGCGACGAGCGCGGACCGGTCGACCGTGCTCGTGACCCGATCCCCGTCGACCCTCTTGAGGGTGTCGCGCACCGGGATCGCGGGCAACACCGCATCGACCCCTCCCCGAGCGAGCCTCTCGATGACCCGACGAGCCAGCGCCGCGCTGGCAAGAGGCCGCGCTGCGTCGTGCACCAGCACGTGGGTGGCGTCGGCGGGCAGGGCGGCGAGGCCGGCGGCCACCGAGTCACGCCGGCGGGGCCCCCCGGGGACACCACCGGGAGCCGGACCCACGATCACGACCGCGGACACGCCTCCCTCGATGAGCGAGTCACGACTCCACTCCCACAGCGGGCGATCTCTGAGAAGGATCGAGCCCTTGGCAGCCCCGAAGCGCGCTCCGGCGCCTGCGGCGACCACCATCCCGTAGACGTTCACGTGATCAGTCTGGCGAACAGCATCTTCCCGACGGAGGTTCTGAGTGCACCGGCGATCTCGACCTCGCGGGTCGCCCCGACATCGCTCGCCGCACCCTCGATGACGACCAGGGTGCCGTCGTCCAGATAGGCGACCCCCTGGCCGGGCTCGGTGCCCTCTTTCTCGATGACGACCTCGAGGCGATCCCCCGTCACCGGTCCGGACCGCAGCGAGTCGCCGAGCGCCTGGAGATCCAAGACGCTGATGCCCCGCAGGCCGGCGGCGCGGGAGAGGTTGTGATCGGTGGTGACGAGAACGGCCTCGAGATCGGCGGCCAACCCCATAAGCTTGGCATCGACCTCGGGGAACTCGGGGTAAGAGCGCTCTTCGGCGACGAGTATGACGCCGGGAATGCCTCCGATGGCATCGAGGACGTCCAGGCCGCGTCGTCCACGCCGCCGGCGATTCAGGTCGCCACTGTCCGCAATGCCCTGGAGCTCATCGAGGACGAACACGGGGACAACGACCTCGCCGCGGACCAGCCCGGCTTGCGCAAGGTCGAGCACCCGGCCATCGATCGCAGCGGACGAGTCCACGACGAACGTCTGTGACCCGTCTGCACCGGCGGGGCGTCGTCGCACGCCGAGACCGGCGGCGGCGAGGAGGTCTTCCGATCGGGCGGCGAACACCCGGCTCCCATATGAGGCGGCGACGATCACGAGCAGTGCGCCGACCGGCCAGCCGACGAGCTGCGGCAGGAGCATCACCGACGGGACGGCGGCGGCCACACCGACCAGGAGCCCGGCGATCAACCCGAACGCCCCGGCGAACAGCTCGGGACCGGTGGCGCGGGCCGCCATCTCCGGAGCCCGGTCGAGCCCGCGGCGGACGAGCCTCCCGAACAACCCACCCGCCACATAGCCGACTCCGGCGCCGATGACTGCTCCGATCACGACGGCGGTGTCCGGAGCCGTGTCGGATCCCCCGAAGAGCGCCGGTGAGGCTCGGCCCAGCAGAAAGCCCGCCGCGGTCAACGCAAGCGTGACGACGAGGCGAACGGCTTCGATGATCATGCCGTCGTCACTCGTCCTCTTCGGAGTCCACTTTCGGGAGTGCCTTGTCGAGGCGCTTCATTGCCTCTTCTTCGGACAGATCGAGCACGAACCGAAGCTCTGACGCGAGGATCAGGCGGGCTTTCGACAGCATCCGCTTCAGGGCCGGCGAGATTCCCTTGGTCTGCTGGGCGAAGGTCAGGTCGCGCACGACCTCGGCCACCTGGTAGATGTCGCCGCTCTGGATCTTCTCGGTGGGCTGCTTGTACCAGCGGCTCCAGTTGGCTCCGGCCTCCTCGGGCTCGGTCTTGAACACGGCGAGCACCTTCCGGGCGGCGGTCTTGGAGATCACCGGCCGCACGCCCAGCTCGACCGCCGAATCGACGGGCACCCGGAGGATCAGCTGGTCGATGGCGACCTCGAGCACGAAGAAGTCGGCTCGGCTCTTGTTGAAATCTCTCCGCTCCTTCCTGGTGATCACGGCAGCGCCGTGATGCGGGTACACCACCTTGTCGCCCACCCTGAAAGGAGATGCCGGCTTCCGCTTCCGGACCGGGGCCCTGGCCCTCGACGCGGCGGACTTGGTGGCCGGCGCCTTACCGGACGACGTCGACGACCGCTTGGCGGCAACGGGCTTCGGCGGCGGCTTGACCGTGCCTTTCTTGGACGCCGGCTTCCTGGCTGCCGGCTTCTTGGCTGCCGACTTCCTAGCCGAGCCCCTCTTGGCCGCAGGCCGTTTCGGCGCCGGCTGCTTCGCCGCGGGCTTCCTGGCGGTCGCCTTCGACGCCGTCGCCTTCTTGGAGGTCGCCGCCTTCGACGACGTGGTCTTCTTCGCGGTCATGCAACTTCCGGACGGGGGAACGGGGCAGTGTACCGCGGGGTCTGTGGGTCCCAGGATTCGAACCCAGCCATCTGCCACCGGCCATCAGCCCTAGGCCGGAGAACCGATGCAACCTCCGTGACCCAGTGTGAACACCTTCTGGCCTAGACCGTGAGCTGTCGACCAACGGGCAACGACGGCTCCGGCTGAAGGCCGAGGGAGGAGGGCTGGTGATTCAGTCTTCTTCGAACTCCCACCCTCGGGTGGTGTCGAGCAGCCGGTCGAAGTAGTGGCGGAGCTGGCGCGCCCGGGTGCGGCCGACTCCCTCGACCTGATCCAACTCGGCGACGCTTGCATAGAGGAGCTTCTGCAGGCCTCCGAAATGGTCGACGAGGGAGGTCTTCACCGCATCGGGAAGCCGCGGGATGCGGGCCAGGATGCGGAACCCGCGGGGCCGCACCGGGCTCTCCTGGGCGCCCAGGTCGAGCAGTCCGGCGACACGCGCTTCGTCGGACAGGTGCTCCGTCGACAGGCTCTGGAGTCGGTCGAGGGGCTGACGGGTCTTGGGGGGGTACTTGCGCGAGTAGTCCGAGTAGACCAGCTCGGCGACCTCGCCCACCCCGGAGAGCAGATCGACCAGCTGCAGGCGGATCAGCTCGCCTTCACCACCCAGCTCCACGGCGTAGTGCTCGAGGTCCGATCCGATCCTGCGAACCAGCGCCGCCCGCTGCAGGAACTGGACGACATCGCGGTTCACGACGATGTCATCGACCTCCAGCTGCGTGAGCCGGTCCTCGTCGTCGGTCAGCCGGCCGCGGAACCGCTCGAGCGTCAGCAGATTCTGGTTGGCCTGGGCGAGAAGGATGGTCGGGCTTCGCAGCTCGAACTGCGACGAGCCGATGAACACGGTTGCCGTCTGCCGGCCTTCGCTGACGACTACGACCGGTCTTCCGGTCTGTACCGCTACACGCTCGGCCGTGCGATGGCGGGTCCCGGTCTCTCCGGTGTCGATCGAGGTGTCGGGGATCAGGTGGACATTCGCCCGATAGATGACCTCGGCTGCCTCGTCGGTGACGACGGCTCCGTCCATCTTCGCCAGCTCGGCCAGCCGCGCCGGAGTGAAGTCGGCGCCGTCGATGTGGAATCCCCCGGTGCAGATCGCTTCCACGTCGCGGCCGTACCCGAGCACGAGCAATGCCCCTGTTTCCTGGCGCAGGATCAGATCGATCGCGTTGCGCAGCGAGGTGCCGGGGGCGAGCGCACGCAGTACGTCGAGGCTTGGGTCGCGCTGGGCCATCCGGGGGCGAGGCTACCAGCCTCCAGCCTTCAGCCTCCAGCAAGCCCCCAGCCCCCAGCTTCCAGCCTCCAGCAAGAAGGTCGGTCAGGAGTGCTGGTCGATCTTGCTCGTGAGCGCCTCGGCGAACGACAGCGGGTCCCGCACCCCCAGCCAGAGGAGCGAGAACCGGGTCGATGGAATGCGAACTCCCCCGCCGGCGTGAGGCGCCTTCAGCACGACCTCGACACAATCGGCACCGGCCCCGACCCTCAGGGCCTGCGAAGCCCAGTGGAAGCCGACGAGCCCCTCCCAATGGACGAGTGGTATTGGCGGAGGGTTGACGCCGAGCATGTCGGCATAGGGGACACGCAGGTCGACGGTGAAACCGGCGCGAACCACGAGAGCGTCGGCACCGAGGGCCACATATGCATTACCGACGGTCGCTCGTCGCCACACCCAGTACAAGAGGACGAAACCGAGCAGCACCACCGCGGCGGTGCCCAGTGGCTCGAGCGACGGCCGCTCCTCGCCCAAAGCCGACGTGAGCACGAAGGTACCGACGGTCATCACCCCGATGCCGACGACGAGCACGATCGCCCAACTCCTCACGGCTCCCGAGTGGTACTCGGGAACCAGGAGCCACCGCCGATCCCCCTCTGGGCCCAGATCGTCCACGCCGTCACCCCTCCAGAAGATGATCCTATGGCATGTGGGTGACGGGCAAAAGCCAACGGGCAACGGTCACCCCAGCAGCCCCAGGTCCGCCAGCACCCGCTCGATACGCCCGCTGCCGTCACTGGTGGGGCCGACGGCGGTCTCGAGGCCGAGGCGCTTCACCTCCGCAGACCGATGTTCGCCGTGGGCGACCGCCCTGATCTCGCCGGTCAAACCCACCTCGCCCCATGCCGCGACCGAGCCGATCCCCCTGCCGAGCAGCGACGAGGCCAGGGCGATTGCCACCGGCAGATCGGCTCCCGGATCACGGACCCGCAAGCCGCCGACGACGCTGACGTAGACGTCCCGGGCGGCGAACGATAGATCGGCGTGCCGTTCCAGCACCGCAAGCACCTGGTGCACCCGCGCCGCCTCGATCCCCTTGACCGACCGGCGCGGCTGAGG
>JAUYIV010000146.1 GCA_030688105.1 Actinomycetota bacterium
GCCCGGCCTCGGGCCCTGGCTGGCGGTCACCTACCTGATCGTGTTCGGCTCCCTGTTCGCCTACACCGCCTACGCCTACCTGCTCGCCCACACCCGGCCCGCGGTGGCGACGTCGTACGCCTACGTCAACCCGGTCGTGGCGGTGATACTCGGGGTCACGCTCGGCGAAGAGGTCATCGGGGGCTGGGCGCTCGTCGGCCTGCCCATCATCCTCGCCGGGGTCGCCATGGTCGGCCTGGCCCAGATGCGGCGCGGGATGTCCCCGGCGGACTAGGGATCGGGAAGGGCGGAGGCGATGCCCGTCGCCCGTCGCCCAGTCAAGAATCAAGAGTCAAGAATCAAGACGAGTCAGGAGCAGAAGGTTTGGCTATTGGCTCCGACGCTGGTCGCCCGGTCTGCATCATCACGGATCGGGGAGGGCGGAGGCGATGCCCGACCGGATCTGCTCACGCTGGGCATCGCTCGCGTAGCCCGTCCTCGGCCAGAAGAACCCGCGGAGCCCGTCGCCCTTGGTTCGGGGCACCACGTGCACATGGAGGTGGGGGACGCTCTGGCTCACCGTGTTGTTGATGGCCACGAAGGTGCCCTGGGCTGCGGTGGCGACCCGCACCGCGGTGGCGAGCCTCCTCACGGTCGTGGCCAGCGGCCCCGCCAGGCTCGAAGGGAGGTCCTCGAGGGTCTCCAGGTGCAGTCGAGGTACCAGCAGGGTGTGCCCGGGGAAGACCGGGCGGACGTCGAGGAACGCGACGAACTCGGGTTCATCGAGGACGACGTCGGCCGGCCGGTCGCCGCCGGCGATCTCGCAGAAGACGCAGCCCGTCACGAGAGGCGACGCTAGTGGACGCATAGCCGGGCACGACTGGCATACTCGCACCCGGCGACCAGCGGGAGACCGATGCGCGGAACTCGACGGCTCGCGATCCCAACCATCCTCGGCTTGCTGCCGTTGGCGGCCAATCGGTCGCCTTCTCTCCTGAAGCGCTCGCTTCGTGCGGCACATATCATCTGACCCGATGGAACAGCCCCTTCTGCGCACGGGGCGGCGCCTCGCCGTCCTGTGCCTCGTGGTGGCGGTGACCGGATCGGTGCTCCTCGTGGCGCTTCCGGCCGGGGCGCGCGCCATCACCCTGTCGGAGGTGGCGGCCGCCGAGGAGGCCGCCGAACAGGCCGCGGCCGCTCTCGCCGAGGCCGAGTCGGCATTGGCCGAGGCCCGGGCTGAGCGGGACCGCCTCGCGGCGATGGTGGCTCGCCTCGCCGCCCGCGAGTCGGAACTCCGGGAGACGGCCTCGGTCCAGGCTGAGGCGCTGAGGCAACGGATCGTCCGAATGTACATCGTCGGGCGCACCGACATCACGCCCCTCCTCGTCGGTGACGCCGACTCCTTCTCATCCAGAGTGGCCTACTTGGGAGCCATCGCCGACCGCGACCGGTCCGAGGTCATCGACATCGCATTCACCACCGCCGACGCCGTGGCTCTACGCGCCGAGGTTCAGGGAGCAATCGGCCACTGGGACGCCGAGATCGATGCTCGAGCCGAGGTGGTCGAGGCGCGCCGGGCGGCTCATGCCGACGTCGCGGCGCGCTTCGCGAGCCTCCGGGCGCAGTGGGAGCGCGAGGAGGCGGCCCGTCAGGCGGCGATCGAGGCGGAGCTCCGACGCCAGGAGCAGGAGCTGGCCGACCAACTGACCACCACGACGGGGGGTCCCACCACGACGACCACCACTACGACGACCATCTCGTACCCCTGGGTGCCGAGCGCGGGAGTGGCGCAGTGGCGCTCCCTGGTCAGCGAGGTGTTCGCCCGTTGGGGCCTGGACCAGACCAAGTGCGCCACCCGTGATGGCGTGGAGTTCTGCGTGGGTTCCCAGATCGACAATGCGTTGAAGGTGATGGAGTGCGAGAGCCGCGGAAATCCGATGGCATACAACTCGTCGTCGGGAACCTCGGGTCTGTTCCAGCACCGTCCCACTTACTGGCAGGGCCGGGTGGACCGCATCCGGACCTACCACCGTGACAAGGAGCCGGACCTTCCGGCGGACGCGTCGATCTTCAACCCCGAACACAACGTCTCGGTCGCCGCGCTCCTCGTCTGGGAATCGCGCGAGACGCTTCTGGGCAACCGGGGCGGGGGTGGGTGGAGCCCGGCGGTGTGGCCCGAGTTCAACTTCGAGCGCTACGAGTTGGTCGGGCGCGGATACAGCGTGTGGGGCCTGGGTCCGGGCCCCTGGGGACATTGGTCGTGCGGCGCTCATCGCGACATCTATCAGGGCTCCTGGATCCATCCCTGGGCACAGCAGCGAGAGCCGTGAGACGACTCTGGCGCCGGTTTCGATCGGTGTGGAAGGCACGACTGAGGACCTCTGGTGATCCCCGGTCCGCCAACGGGGCTTCCTCGTTCCACCTGGTGTGGGAGTTGCCACAGGCGCCGCTCATCGAGGTTTCGGCGACGCTCGAGATACTCGAGCCGCCTTCGGTCCGCCGGCTCTACTTCTTCGCACTCCAGGTGACGTTCGCCTCGGAGCGAAGGCTGCGGGGCGGGGCCCATCTGGGGCTCCAGTGGAACCCGTCGTTCCCCGGCTCGACCGCGGCCAATTGGGGCGGATACGGGCCTGCCGATGGCGGCTCGCGGCTCCTCGCCGGATCGCGGTCACCACTGAGGAGCAGCCGCAGCGATCCCAACAGCCGGGACTTCTCGTGGAAGGCGGGGCGGCGCTACCGACTGAGGGTCGCCCCGTCGCCCGAGGGGCCGCCGGACGTTCACGCCTGGCGGGGGACCATCACCGACCTGGAGACGGGGATCGAGACCGTGGTGCGGGACCTGTTCACCGAAGGCGCCTATCTGGCCGCTCCGATGGTGTGGACCGAGGTCTTCGCGCGATGCGAGCACCCGCCGGTATCGGCCCGGTGGTCCGACCTCCGTGCCATGACGGCATCCGGTGACGAGGTTCGCCCTCACCGGGTGCGGATCAACTACCAGTCGCGAACCGACGGCGGCTGCGACAACACCAGCGTGGTGGTCGACGAGCTGGGGATCATCCAGACGACCGATGTCGAGCGGCAGATCCCCCAGGGAGCCCTGCTCCCGGTTCCCGGGGCCTGACCGTCGGATCGAATCATCTTGCGGGTGGCGGGTGGCGGGCGGCGGGCGGCCGATCCTCACACGATCAGTCAGCGACTCTCGATTACCCCTCGAATCGCCTCTTCAGGCTTGCCCACACCTCCTGGTAGTCCTCCTGGAGGGCGGGGAGGGTGGCGGCGTACGCCGTCGGGATCAGCGGGTAGCGCGTCTCGAACATGAACGCCAGCGTCCCCTCGAGCTTGTGGGGCTTCAGGTCGGCGTTGGTGGCCCCCTCGAAGGCCTCGTTGTCCGGCCCGTGCGGCCAGTACTGGTTGTGGAGGCTGAACCCGCCGGGATTGAACCCCTCGAGCTTGGCGTCGTAGACGCCGTGGATGAGGCCCATGAACTCGCTCATGATGTTCGAGTGGTAGTAGGGCGGGCGGAAGGTGTGCTCCGCCACCAGCCATCGGTCGGGGAAGATCACGAAGTCCACGTTCGCCGTCCCCGGCCGATCCGACGTCGACGTCAGGACGGTGAAGATCGACGGGTCGGGGTGGTCGAAGGAGATCGACCCGATGGTGTTGAAGTGCGCCAGGTCGTACTTGTACGGCACGTGGCTGCCGTGCCAGGCGACGACGTCGAGCGGAGAGTGGTCGAGGTCGGACGCCGACAGCCTTCCGTCGAACTTCACGAAGATCGTGGCATCGGCGTCCGAGTCCTCGTAGGCGGCGGTGGGGGCGAGGAAGTCGCGGGCGTTGGCCAGTCCGTTGGCCCCGATCGGCCCCCGTTCGGGCAGGTCGAGGTAGGCGCCGTAGTTCTCGCACACGTACCCGCGAGCCTGGTCTCCGGCCAGGTCGACCTTGAACTTCATCGCCCGGGGGATCAGGCACACCTCGCCCGGGCCGACCTCGAGGGCTCCGCACTCGGTGGCGATCCGGAGGTTGCCCTCCTGGGGGACGATCAGGAGCTCGCCGTCGGCGTCGTAGAAATAGGTGGTCCCCATCGAGCGGTTGGCGAGATAGATGTGGGCGGCCATCCCGTACTGGCTGTGGACGTCGCCGTTGGTGGCGATGGTGCGCAGCCCGTCCAGCCAGGTGAGCGGCTCGCTATCCATCGGCACCGGATCCCAGCGGAGCTGGCCGATCGGCGGATCGGCCTCTCGGTTCGGGGCGGTGCGCAGGTATGGGTGATCGACCGGCCGGAGATCGTGGACGTGGAGCACCGAGGGGCGGATGCGATAGAACCAGGTGCGGCGGTTTTCGGCCTTCGGC
>JAUYIV010000151.1 GCA_030688105.1 Actinomycetota bacterium
GGGTGGCGGGAAGCGGGCGACGGGAAGCGGGCGACGGGAAGCGGGAAGCGGGCGACGCCTCTACTTGATCTGATCCGCCCACTCGCCCGAATCGAGGGCGTCGATGAAACGCCGGATCTCGACCTCGGTGATGGGACCGCCGTCGTCGACCACCTCATAGGCCACGCCGGTGGCGAGGAGGATGCTGACGACGCGGTGGTTGGCCGGTCGCCGTTGCTGGTCACCACAGGTCGGGCACAGGAACAGATAGGCGCCAGTGCCGTTCATGGCCGTGAGCTCCAGCGTGAGCTCGGCCGGTATCAGCTCGACCTCGCCGCAGGCGGCGCAGGTCGTCCGGATCTGGGTCATCGAGGGTCTCCCGTGAGGAGCAGCATCTTCAAACGAGGTATCGGAGACCTCCTGAGGCCCCTGAATGACCATTTGACGCCTAGTCACCCATACCGTCGAAGGATGCGCTCGCGAAGTTCGCGGGTTGCCTCGGCGACCTCATCCCCGTCCTCCAAGGACGCGGTGGAGGCGAGCCTGACCAGCAGCCTTGCGGCGACGGAGGGGTCGCCGGCGGAGAAGTCGATCGTCTTGCTGCCGTCCGTCTCGTCCACGACGGAGACCGGGTAATAGTCCGCCACCCATGCGGATCGCGGTGACAGTCGAATCCGGGCAGTGACGTCGTCGACGCCCGGCGTGTAGCGAACCACCGGCGATGGAGGTTCGTCCGGCGGCGAGAACCCGTCGGCGGTCGGCTCGGCAGTTCGAATCCGGTCGATGCGAAACACCCGCTCGGCCTGAGCCAGCCGGCAGTAGCCCCTCACATACCAGTTGCCGAGGGTCGCAAACACGCCCCACGGCTCGATCTCTCGCTCAGTCGTGCTTCCGGATCCGATCGCGGTGTATGTGATGGCGATCACCCGTCCTTCCCTGGCGGCTCCACGGAAGAGGTCGAGCGTCTCTGGTTCGGCGGCCAGATCGATCTCGACGGTGCCTTCGTCCGGGACCACCACCGCCTGGAGCTTGGCCACCGCGCTAGCCAGAGCCGGAGGAGCGGCTCCGGAGGACATGACGGCGAGACCCGCCGCCAGGAGCATGAGCGCCTCGGCTGCGGTGAGGCGCATCGGCCTGGCGAAGTAGTCCGCCATGTCGATCACGACCTCGTCGTCGTCCACCGAGGCATCCATGAGGTCGCCAGGGCCGTAACCGGGCAGACCGCACACGAAGACCAGGTTGAGGTCTTCGAGGAGCTCGGCGCGCTCATACCCGAACCGCTTGCAGACCTCGTCGACGGCGGTCCCGGGGTTGGCGATGACCCAGGGCAGCATCGAGAGGATGCGAGTGAGCCGATCGGCGGTGCGCGGACTGGTCACCCAGGTGCTCCGACGTGCTCCACGAACCGGCGACGCAGGTCATCCGGGGCGAGGATTTCGGCGGAGTCCTCGAACCCGATCATCCAGCCGATGAATGCATCCGGCGAAGCGACCGGGAACGTCGCATCGATGGCGCCGGCGCCGGCGTCGACGACGTGGGCTGCGTTCGACAGCTGCCGGCGAGCCCACCATGCGACCTCGGCGTCGAAGCGGACCGTGACCTCCACATCGGCCTCCCCCGCCTCCCATGGCGCGTCGGGAAATCCTTCCGAGGCGCGGAAGCCCTTGGGCCGCTCAAATGCGCCCGCCTTGGTGCCCACCGTGATCGCCGACATCCGGTCGACACGGAAGGTCCGCTTATCCTTGGCGGCTTCTCCGACCACGTACCAATGGCCCATGCGATGGACCAGGCCCCACGGGCGCATCGTGCGCGGCTCGTCGTGGTACTCGAATTGGAGTGTTCTGCGGTCGGTGACGGCCCGGAAGACTTCGGCGAGGGTCTCCGCCTCTGCACCCAGATCAGCCGTCAGCGGATCCCCGGCAGCCGCGATCGGGGCCCCGCCGAGCTTGAAGATCGCGCCGGGTCCCGGAGCCTGGCCACCGAGTCGCACCATTCGTGTGGCCAGCCAAAGGGCGGTTCGCTCCTCGTCGGTCAGGCCGGGATCGGGAAGGGCATACTGGTCGGGTGACACCACATAGCCCTGCTCGACCTCCCATGCATCGGTGTGCTCGAGGTGCAGCGGAACGCCCAGCCGACGGAGGAGGTCCTTGTCGCGTTCGAAGGTCCGGCGAAAGGCCTCGTCGCTCGGCTGGTCGTACCCGTTGACGGTGTTGCGGATCTCCTCGGCGGTGACCGGCCGTCCGACCGTGAGGAGGAACGCCAGGAGGTTGAGGATGCGTTCGACTACGCGTTGCATGGGCGCGACGGACTGTATCGGCGCCCCGGCCTGTCGAGAAGGGGGCCAAGAGTCAAGATCCAAGAACCAAGAGTCAAGAGCCGGGCGGACGCTCTCGAACGCGCCCGGCCGACGGTCTTGACTCTTGAATCTTGACTCTTGATTCTCCCTACAGGCTGGCGATGAGCTTGTCGACCCGCTCGTCGACGGCGCGGAACGGGTCCTTGCAGAGCACGGTCCGCTGCGCCTGGTCGTTCAGCTTGAGATGGACCCAATCGACGGTGAAGTCCCGATTGCGCGACTTTGCGGCCTTGATGAAGTCGCCGCGGAGCCGGGCCCGAGTCGTCTGGGGGGGATGGACGAGGGCACGCTCGACGTCCTCGTCGGTGACGATCTTCTCGACCAGCCCCTTGCGCTCGAGCAGGTAGTAGAGCCCCCGATCTCGGGTGACGTCGTGATAGGCGAGATCGAGGAGAGCCAGCCTGGGATCGCTCAGTGGAAGCCCACGGCTCGCCCCGTATTCCTCGACGAGGTGGTGCTTCGCCACCCAGTCGCACTCGCGCCTCAGGGTGAATGGATCCTTTTCCAGGCCGGTCAGCAGGTGCTCCCACATCTGGACCGCCGACTGGACTTGCGGGGGGAAGCCCGTCGTCCGGGCGTACCGGATGACGCGTTCGAGGTACTCCCACTGAATGTCCAGGGCCGACAGCTCCCGGCCATTCGCCAGGCGAACCCGGCGACGGCACGTGATGTCGTGGCTGATCTCCCGGATCGCCCGGATCGGGTTCTCCAGGGTGAGGTCGCGGAAGACGACGTCGTCCTCGAGCATCTGGAGGATGGCGACCGTCGCTCCGACCTTGACGTACGAGATGTACTCGGACATGTTCGAGTCACCGGCGATCACGTGCAGGCGCCGGTACCGCTCGGCGTCGGCGTGGGGCTCGTCGCGGGTGTTGATGATCGGGCGGCTCCGGGTGGTCGCCGAGGAGACCCCCTCCCAGATGTGCTCGGCTCGCTGGGCCAGCGAGAACACGGTGCCTCGGGCCGTCTGCAACAGCTTGCCGGCTCCGGCGAAGATCTGGCGGGTCACGAAGAACGGGATGAGGGTGTCGATCATCCGCTGGAAGTCGGCCTGCCGGCTGACCAGATAGTTCTCGTGACAACCGTAGGAGTTCCCGGCCGAGTCGGTGTTGTTCTTGAACAGGTAGACCTTCCCGCGGATCCCTTCCTCTTCGAGGCGCTGCTCGGCGGAGTGGAGGAGGCCCTCGAGGACCCGTTCCCCTGCCTTGTCGTGGGCGATCAGGTCGTAGAGGGAGTCGCACTCGGGGGTGGCGTACTCCGGGTGACTCCCGACGTCGAGGTAGAGGCGGGCCCCGTTCTCCAAGAAGACGTTCGAGGATCGGCCCCAGGAGACGACACGCCGGAACAGATACCGCGCCACCTCGTCGGGAGACAGGCGGCGCTGGCCGCGCAGGGTGCAGGTGACCCCGTACTCGTTCTCCATGCCGAAGATGCGGCGCTCCATCCGGCGAGGGTACCCGGGCGAGGGTCTTTACGAACGCCATCCTGTGCCGGGCTCGTCGAGCCGCCAGTCCCCGGTCCCCGGTACGATCCCCGCGGTGGATTCCGCAGCGCCCGCTTTCAGCCCACTGGCCCGATTCGGCGATGAGGCATCGGCTCGCCTGGCCGCCGCACTCCTCGAGTCCGCCGGAATCATCACCCGGGTCCACGGGGAGTCGCTCGGTCCCTACCGGCTCACCGTGGGGAACATGGCGGTCACCGAGATCTGGGTGCACCCCGACGAGATCGACGACGCCGCCGAGCTCCTCACCGCGGCCGAGATAGAGCACGTGCTCAATCCCGAGGTCCGCGGCGGGGCGGTCGCCGACCCGGGCAACCTGCCGATGCGCCTCCTGGCCTTGGTCACCTTGGCGGTCGTCGCCGCCGCGGTCATCCGGGCGCTGATGCGAGTGTTTTGATGGCTCTACGGCGAACGCCTCGAGCCGGGGACTACGCCGCCGCGATCTCCTCGACGCCGAGGCGGCGAAAGGCCCGCCGACCGAGGGTGCGGTCGAGCACCGCGCCCTCCCAGCCGGCGACGGTTCCGCCGACGACGCTGGTGCAGGCCGCCTTGGCCCAGCCCAGTGCCTCCGTCAGCGACCCCCCCTCGCGATACGCCTCGTCCAAGAGCGGCAACAACTCGTCGGCGGAGCCTCCGATGGCCGAAACTCGCTGTTCCTCATAGAGCGTCCCGTCGTAGGTGACCCGGTAGATGTGACTCTGTTCGTCCTCGTACCCGATCTCGACGACCATCACCTCCACCTCGAACGGTTTCACCTCCTGGGTGAACACATGCCCGAGGGTCTGGGCGTATGCGTTGGCGAGGCTCTTTGCCGTCACGTCACTCCGCGAGTAGGCGTAGCCGGTGAGGTCGGCCCGGCGGATGCCCCCGACCCTCAGTTGCTCGAACTCGGTGTACTTGCCGACACCAGCGAAAGCGATCCGGTCGTAGATCTCGGAGATCTTCTGGAGAGTGCCGCTGGGGTTCTCCCCCAGGATGAGGACACCGTCGGCGAATTCGACGGCCACTATGGACTTGCCGCGGGCGATCCCTTTTCGGGCGTACTCGGCCCGATCCTTCATGAGCTGCTCGGGCGGGACGTAGAACGGCAGCGTCATCAGATGCGCTCCATCACCGTCCGCGCCATCTCGGCGATGTTCTCTTCGGGCAGCTCGGCATAGCCCCGCGACGAAACCGTCACGATATTCGGGTAGATGCCTCGCTTCAGATCGGGGCCGCCGGTGGCCGTGTCCTCTTCGGCGACGGCCACCAGGGCCTCGAGCGCCAACTCCAGGGCCCCCTGCTCGTCGAGTCCGTCGGTGAACTTCGTGCGCAGGTAGAGGCGCGCATCGCGGCCACCCGATCCGGTGGCGGCGTAATCGGTCTCCTCGTATGAGCCGCCGACCACGTCGTAGGAGTAGAGCCGCCCTTGTTCGAGCTGCTCGTCGTAACCGCAGAAGAGGGGGATCACCCCCAGGCCCTGGAAAGCCATGGGAAGGTGACGCCGCACCATGGAGGCGAGGTGGTTGGCCTTGCCGGAGAGGCTCAGCCGGCGTCCCTCGATCTTCTCGTAGTGCTCGAGCTCGGTCTGGAACAGCCGAACGAGCTCGATCGCGACGCCGGCGGTGCCCGAGATCGCCACCGCCGAATACGAGTCTGCCGAGTAGACCTTCTGGACACTGCGGTGGGCGACGTAGCTTCCCGCGGTGGCGCGGCGATCGCCGGCCATGATCACGCCCTCGCCGTAGCGAAAGGCGAGGACGGTCGTGCCTTCGGGCGCATCGATCTCGCCGTCGGTCTCCCAGCGGGGGTCGAGGCCCCGGGACCTCAGCAGCGCCCCGAAGGAACTCGCCGGGATGCCGGCCTCGAGGACGAGGCCGTCACCCGAGTCGGTCACTGTCCGCCCTTTTGGACGTAGTTCTTGACGAACTCCTCGGCATTCTCTTCGAGCACGGAATCGATCTCGTCCAGGAGGTCGTCGATCTTCTCGGTCAGCTCCTCGCCGACCTCGGTTGCCGCGTGCTGATCCTCTTCGACCTCTCGGCCGGAGTCGTCACGACGGGTCTGTTTCCGTTCCTGCTCGGCCATCTTCACCTCCGAGTGCACGGACGAGGTCCGCGGGGGTGGGCGATCGTTCGAGGAGGTCGGCCACCCGGTCCTTGCCCCCGCGCAGAGGTTCCATCATAGGCACCCGCTTCAAGGCCTCCTCCCCCACGTCGAAGATGAGCGAGTCCCAGTTGGCGGCCACGATCGCGTCCCCGTACCGGTCGACGCACGAGCCTCGGAAGTACGCCCGGGTGCGCTCGGGCGGGGCGATCGCCGCCTTCTCGATCTCCGCGTCCGTGAACAGCCGCTTCATGCGCCCGTTGGCGACGAGCCGGTGGTAGAGGCCCCGGGTGCGGTCGACGTCGTGGTACTGGAGATCGAGCAGGCGCAGTTTGGGAGCGGCCCAGGCCAATCCGTCCCGCTCCCGGTACCGGTCGAGAAGATCGAGCTTTGCCGTCCAGTCGAGCCGATCCGCGGTGGAGGCGGGATCACGCTCGAGGTCGGTGAGGATCCCCTCCCAGGTGTCGAGGACGAGACGCTCGACATCGCTCACCCCATGCACCTCGGCGTACTTCGAGACCCAGTCCAGGTAGTGCCATTGCAGCTCCAGGGCGGAGGCGTGAGTGCCGTCGTCCAGTTCGAGGGTGGACCGGAGGGTGGGATCGTGGCTGACTCGCCAGATCGACTCGACCGGGTGGGCGAGGTCGACCGGCTCGCCCAGGCCGCCGACCTCGATCGCCGAGAGCACCAGCGCCGTCGCGCCGACCTTCAGGAAGGTCTGGGTCTCGCTGAGGTTGGAGTCGCCGATGATCACGTGAAGGCGCCGGTAGAGACTCGGATCGGCATGTGGTTCGTCCCGGGTGTTCACGATGGGACGCTTGAGCGTCGTCTCGAGGCCGACCTCTTCCTCGAAGAAGTCGGCTCGCTGGGTGATCTGGTAGTCGACCGCGGGCCGGCCGTTCTCGCTCCCCACCTTGCCCGAGCCCGTGTAGATCTGCCGGGAGGCGAAGAACGGGATGAGGTGGCGCACCAACTCCCCGAAGGGTAGGCGCCGGTCGACCAGGTAGTTCTCGTGTGCGCCGTACGAATTGCCCTTGCCGTCGCTGTTGTTCTTGTGGATGTAGAGGCGCTGGCCTTCGAGCAGCACGCGCGATGCGGCCTTGGAAGCTCGCTCCAGGACCAACTCGCCGGCCTTGTCGTAGAGAGCCGCCTCCAGGGCGTCGTAGCACTCGGGGCTCGAGTACTCGGGGTGGGCATGGTCGACGTACAGCCGGGCGCCGTTGGTGAGAACGACGTTCACCAAGCCGGTCTCGAACTCGGCGGTCGGCGCCGGCTCGTATCCAAACCCCCTGGCGTCTCGACCCGGGGACTCCTCCTCGTACGACCACTGGATACGGGTCGACGTTCCTGCGTACGAGTTGATCACCAGGCTGGAGGCGACGACCGGGTTGAAGTCGGGATGGTTGCGGATGGTGATCCCGAACTCGGTCTCTGTGCCGACGACCTTGTGGACCTCGCTCACAGGTACTGGCCGGTCGTGATCGCCTCGATGCTCCGGCTTTCACCGTCGCCCTCGATCAGGGTGCGGACATAGACGATGCGCTCGCCCTTCTTGCCGGAGATCCGTGCCCAGTCGTCCGGGTTGGTCGTGTTGGGGAGGTCCTCGTGCTCGCGGAACTCCTGTTTGATCGCGGCGACGAGGTCGCTGGTACGTACCCCGCGCGTCCCGTCGGCGATCTCGCGCTTGATCGCTTCCTTCTTGGCTCGCCTCACCACGTTCTCGATCATCGCCCCGGAGGCGAAGTCCTTGAAGTAGAGAAGCTCCTTGTCCCCATTGGCGTATGTCACTTCGAGGAATCGGTTGTTATCCGATGTGGAGTACATGTCGGCGACGACGACTTCGATCATCTGATCGACCAGGGCATGGACGTCGCCTTCGTGGTGCGCCAGCTCGTCGGCGTCGAGGGGGATGTCGGCTCCGAGGTAGATCCGGAAGATCTCGCGAGCGGCGTTCTCGTTGGGCCTCTCGATCTTGATCTTGACGTCGAGTCGTCCGGGACGGAGGATCGCCGGGTCGATGAGGTCTTCCCGGTTGGATGCCCCGATCACGATCACGTTCTTCAGCGTCTCGACTCCGTCCAGCTCGGAAAGGAGCTGGGGGACGATCGTCGACTCGACGTCCGACGAGATGCCGCTGCCGCGGGTTCGGAAGAGCGAGTCCATCTCGTCGAAGAAGACGATCACGGGGACTCCCTCCTCGCACTTCTCCTTCGCCCTCGCGAAGATCAGCCGAATCTGCCGTTCCGTCTCGCCAACGTATTTGTTGAGCAGCTCGGGGCCCTTGATGTT
>JAUYIV010000153.1 GCA_030688105.1 Actinomycetota bacterium
TCGCCGAGGGCGTGAAGACCACCGAGGCCGTGCTGGCGCTCGCCGCGCGCCACGACATCGACATGCCGATCGCCCAGGCAGTCGGGGCGGTCCTCTACGAGGGTCGCAAACCATCCGACATGGTCGAGGCGCTGATGACGCGCCAGGCGAAGTCGGAGATGGATGGGATGGGTTCCTAGGCCAGACCACTGGGAGGACGACCTCTAGAGCAGATCCACCGCCGCCGCGGCCATCGGTGGCACGATCTCACCCAGTCGGCTGAACCGATCGTCGCGGGTCTGGCCGCGGACCCACCGGATGTAGATCTGCTGCACGATCACCGCGATCCGGAACAGGCCGAGCGCCCGGTACCAATCGATGCCGCTGAGATCGAACCCGGTGGCGTCAGCATACCGCTCCACGATGTCTGGCGGCCCGATGACATCCCCCAGCACCACGGCATCAGCCGCGGCGAATGAGGCAACGCCCCCGCCCGACCAATAGGCCAGGGTGGTCCCCACGTCCACCAGGGGGTCGCCGGTGGTCGACATGTCCCAGTCGAAGACGGCCACGATGGCGCCGCGCTCGTCGATCATGGTGTTGTCGAGCTTGAAGTCGTTGTGCAGCAGTGTCGCGGCCTGAGGCTCGGGGACCGCGGCGGCCAGTCGGCGGGCGGCCTCGGCCATAGCGGGCACCTCGTGGTCTTTTGCCCGGTTCCACCGATCCGCCCAGCCGGCGACCTGCCTCCCGACGAAGCCATCTGGGCGGCCGAGGTCACTCAGGCCGAGCGCCTCGTGGTCGACGAGATGCAGCTCGGCGAGGGCATCCACGAGGTTCTCCCCCACCGTGCGCCGGAAGCGGTCGTCGGCGCCGATGCCCTCGGGCCATGCTTCCCGCACGACATGGCCGGTTCGACGCTCCATCACGAAGAACGGCTTGCCCATGACGTCGGGATCCTCACAAAGCACGTGGGCGCGCGGAGCCCGCGGGTACGCCTGATGGAGCACGGAGA
This sequence comes from Actinomycetota bacterium, assembly GCA_030688105.1. Lineage (GTDB taxonomy): Bacteria > Actinomycetota > Acidimicrobiia > Spongiisociales > UBA11373 > JAUYIV01. The sequence continues at coordinate 992 of JAUYIV010000153.1, forward strand.
GCACCCGGTACTCCCGGCTCATGTCATGGGCCCCCGGAGCGACCGGCCCGAGCGGCGGCCGGCGCAGCACGAGCTCGGTGCTGCCGGCTCGCGCCAGGTACGTGAGATTGGCCTTGCCTCCCGGGAACTGCTCGAACCTGATGGGAGCGTCGCCGACGATGTCGGGCAGCTCCTTTCGGAGGTAGGCGGCAACGCGCACCTCGTCGAACCTCTCGTCGGGCCGAATCGGCGCGGTATCCACCTACGAGACCGGGACGACCGCTCCGTATTCCGCATCCTGTTCGGAGGACACGACGGGGGTCTCCTTCCGCGCCGCGATCCAAAGGACGATCGCCGTCGAGGCGATGCCGACGGCCAGCCCGGTCCACTGGTTCCAGGTGAAGGGGCCGGCCGTGGCGTCGGCGTTGGGAAGGTCGGTGTTGCGGGTGAAGTCGATGAGGAAGCGCTGTAACCCGTACCACCCCGCCCACATGAAGATGAGCACCCCGTACCGGATCTGGGTCCAACGACGCGCCACCAGGTACAGCAGGCCGAGGAGGACCGCGGCGCCGAACATGTCGTAGAGCGCGGCGTGGTGATAGATGCCGCAGATCCCGCCCTGACCGGCCTGGGACGAGATGCATTCGAGGCCGGCGTGTTGCGGCGCCAATTCATAGCCCGGCTTGACCGCATAACCCAGGAAGAAGCTGGTCCGCCCCCCGAGATGCTCGACGATGAACAGGTCCCCGATCCGCCCGATCACGGTCCCGATCGCCAGCCCGAACGATGCCATGTCCATGTGGGCGAGCACATTCAACCGGAGCATCCACATCCGCAGCCCGCCGATGATGATCCCGCCGGCGAACCCGCCCATTATCGAGAAGCTCTTGAAGGGCTGGAGGGCCTCGATCAGGCCTTCGTCGAGGTGAGCCGGAACGGTGAACAGGCGTGCACCCACGATCGACCCGATGAGCGCCCAGGTGAGCACCGAGCTGATCTTCGCCTCGTCGAAGCCGCGCCGCCGCGCCTCGCGCAGCATCAGGATCGCCCCGACGATGAACCCCACACCGGCCATGAGCCCGTGCAACGAAAGCCGCAGCGGCCCCAGCTCGAAGATCGGGATCGGCGGGTAAGTGATGGAGAAGAGGGTCATCGGGTTGCGAAGGCTAGTTGCCCGTTACCCGTTGCCCGTTACCCGTTACCCGTACCCGTCGCCCGTTACTCGTAGCCTCAGGCGGCAAGCGGGAGGCGCCCCGCGGCAGGCTCAACGGGCAACGGTGCCTACACCAGCACATCCAGCATCGCCGCGCCGAAGAGCAGGGCCAGATACACGTTGGAGAGCCTGAAGACCAACAGGGCTCTGCGGCGATCGCGCGCCAGCCACAGGGTCGAACCGACGAAGCTCACACCCAGCACGATGGCGGTGAACAGATAGATGGCACCGAGCGAGGCGGCCGGGTGAAGCAACAGGGAGACTGCGGCGACGACGGTGGCATAGAGGCTGATCTGGAGGGTGGTCGCCTTCTCCCCCGCCACCACGGGAAGCATCGGAACGCCGGCGCGGGCGTAGTCCTCCTCGAACCGCAGAGCCAGCGCCCAGAAGTGGGCCGGAGTCCAGTAGAAGACCACGGCGAACAGGATCCAGGCCGGCAGCGCCAGGGTGCCGGTCACCGCCGCCCAGCCGACGAGCGCCGGGACCGCTCCGGCCGCCCCACCGATGACGATGTTCTGGGGAGTCGTCCTCTTGAGCAGAATCGTGTACACGAACACGTAGAAGAGCAGCGCGGCGGTGGCCAGGATCGCCGCCAGCATGGTCGTCGTCGCCCACAACCAGGCAAAGCCGGCGACCCCGAGCGCGAGCCCGAGTATGAGGGCTTCCGACGGCCCGACCACCTGGGCGGGCAGGGGGCGTCGGCGGGTGCGCTCCATGTGCACGTCGATGTCGCGGTCGAGGAAGTTGTTGATCGCGTTGGCGCCGCCGGCAGACAGCACCCCGCCCACCAGGGTCGCTCCGACAAGGCGCCATCCCGGCCATCCGCCTGCCGCGATCACCATCGCCGGGACGGTCGTGATCAGCAGGAGCTCGATGATTCGAG
>JAUYIV010000155.1 GCA_030688105.1 Actinomycetota bacterium
ATGGCCGACCTCCTCGAGGTGTTCAAGATGGATGAGCGGTTCCTCGCGGTGCTCCTCAGCCTGAGCCAGGAGCAGATCATCAAGACGAGCGGCCCCGGCACCATGTACGCCGACGAGGCGCTGATCGCCCAGAGCAACCTCGCCGAGTACCAGGAGTTGGTGGAGAACCCGAGGGCGGCGGCGATGCTCGACCGGCTGGTCGTGGTGAAGGTGCCATTCGTCCTGTCGGTCCGGGATGAGATCCGCATCTATGAGAAGATGCTCTCCGGAGCGGATCTCGGCCGGCGCGACGTCTCTCCACTGGCCCTGCACACCGCGGCGACGTTCGCCGTCCTCACCCGCCTCGATCACCCCGGCGGCGGCATGCAGGGGCTGATCCGCAAGCTCCGCCTCTACGACGGGCGCTACGGCAAGCACGGGGGGTCCGACGACGCCCGCAAACTGCGCGACAGGTCGCCCGACGAGGGGATGACCGGGCTCAGCCCTCGCTATGTGATCAACCGTCTCTCCCAGGTGGCCGGGAACACCAAGGGCTGCCTCGACGGGCTCGCGGTACTCGAAGCGCTCTGGGAGGGTCTCCCCCAGCGCGCCGGGTTCAGCGAGGAGGAGCGGGAGCGCTGGGCCTCGCTGCTGACGGCGACGCAGTCCGAATACGACGAGATGGTCCAACTGGAGTTGCGCAAGGCCGCAGTGCTGGGTTTCAAGGACTCGGCCGAGAGAATGGCCAAGACGGTGCGCGAGGAAATCGCCGCCTGGCGGTCCGAAGCCGATTCGGCGAACACGCCTACGCTGCGGCGGCTCGAGCGGCTCATCGACGTCCCCCAATACGGGCGGGGGCGATTCCGTCGGGCTCTGGGCGCGGCGTTCGACCTGAAGGGACAGCGCGGCCGGCCGCTTCACACCCGGCACCCACTGCTCGAGGAGGCGATCCAGCGCGCTCTCCTCCCGCCGTGGGCCGAAGTCTCCAGGTCACTCGACGACCAGTCGGAGAGCCTGGTCCAGGGGCTCCAGGCGACCGGATGGCGCAAGTCGTGCGCCGACCAGCTCGTCGAGTACGCCCACAAGTTCACCGGCTCCCGCCGCGACAGGCGCCAAGACGAAGAGAAGAAGCCGACATGGCATTCATGAAGACCCGCCTCCAGCCACCAGCCACCGCCTCCAGCCAGAGGCTGACGGCTGACCGCCTACCGCTGACGGCCAGAGAATCAAGAGTCAAGAAAGAGCATCACGCTCATCTTGGCTCTTGACTCTTGATTCCCCTCTGACGGGCGACGGGCGACAGCAATTCTCTTGCGGGAGGCGGGAGGCGGGCTAACTCCCGATCCCCCGCTCCTGCGCCCACTGATCGAGCAGACGCAGCGCCTCCGCCTCGTCGTAGGGGCCTTCGTCGAGACGGTGCTCCAGCAGCAGGTCCATGGCCTCCCCCACCAGTGGGCCGGGGCCGATGCCGAGGTGCTCCATCACCCGGTTCCCGTCGATCGGCGGGCGGATGCGGTCGATCTCCTCGCGGCTCCGCAGCTCGGCGATGCGGTCCTCCAACTCGCCGATGGCGCGCTGGATCTGTCGCTCGAGCTTTTCGTTGCGCGTCGTGACGTCGCATCGCACCAGGGTGTTGAGCTGGTCCAGCAGCGGCCCGGCATCGCGGACGTACCGCCGCACTGCGCGGTCGGTCCACCCGAGCTTGAAGGTGTGCGGGCGCATGTGCAGATACACGAGGCGTGCCACGGCCTCGACGTCGTCCTTCGGGTAGCGGAGGGCCCTCATCCGTGCCCGTGTCATCCGGGCGCCGACCACCTCGTGATGGTGGAAGCTCACCCCGCCCTGCCCGAAGTCGCGGGTCTCCGGCTTGCCGACGTCGTGAAACAGTGCCGCCAGGCGAACGATGCGGTCCTCTCGAGGGCACTTCGCCACCACGGCGATGGTGTGGGCGAGGACGTCCTTGTGCTGGTGGAACGGGTCCTGCTCGACCGCCAGGGCGGGCAACTCGGGGATGAAGTGGTCGGCCAGACCGCTCTCGACGATCCCCCAAAGGCCCGCCTCGACGTCGTGCCCGGTGATGAGACGATCGAACTCGTCCCGGATTCGCTCGGCACTCACGATTTCGAGCCGGCCCGCCATCGAGGCGGTCGCCGCCAGCGTCCCCTCCTCGGGGGCGAAGCCGAGCGTGGAGACGAATCTGAACAGACGCAGCATCCGCAGCGGGTCGTCGCCGAAGGAGACGTGCGGATCGAGCGGCGTGCGAAGCACCCCGGAACCGAGATCGACCAGGCCATCGTGGGGGTCGATCATCTCGGGCTCCGGGACCAGCCTCAGCGCGATCGCGTTGATGGTGAAGTCACGGCGCGACAAATCGGTCGCGAGGTCGTCGGAGAACGACACGACTGGCTTGCGGCTCTCCTCGCGGTAGACCTCGCTGCGGAAGGTGGTGATCTCGACGCTGATGCCGTCGACCGTGGCCCCTACCGTCCCGAACTCCTTGCCGATGGTCACCACCGCCTTGGCCCAACCCGTCAGCAGGTCGTGGATCTCGTCGGGCGAGGCACTGGTGGTGAAGTCGTACTCCTCGGTGCCGGTGGCGCGGTCGAGGAGGGCGTCGCGCACGCTCCCTCCCACCAGGAACAGGTCGTGGCCCGCCCCACGGAATCGCTCGGCGACCCTGACGGGCACACCGTCGGCGCGCAAGAGCGGTTCGAGACGAGACGGGATCATTACCTTTCAGACTCTAAGTGAGGCGACACGCGATACGCGACACGCAAGAGATTCCGAAGAGCGAGGCCAGAAGCGAAACCCCCGCCGGCGCGTCTCTTGCTGGAGGCTGGAGGCTCGAAGCTGGCGGCCGGCCTGCTACTTCGCCTCCACCAGGCCGAGTTGCTGGGCACGGAGCTTGAGGTCGCCCGGGTTGGTGGCGTTGTGCATCGCCTCCTCGAAGCCGATCGTCCCGTTGCCGACCAGGCGCAGGATCGCTTGATCGAATGTCTCCATCCCGTAGTACGAGCCCTCGGCGATCACGTCGGGGATCTCGTGGGTAATCGCGGGATCGGCGATGCGCTCGGCCACCCGGTCGGTGTTGATCAGCATCTCGACGGCCGGAACGCGCCCCTTCCCATTCGCCGTAGGGATGAGCCGCTGGCTGAGGATCGCCTTCAGGGAACCGGCCAGCAGCAGCCGGATCTGATGCTGATGTTCCGGCGAGAAGAAATCGACGATCCGGTTGATCGTCTCTGTGGCATTGAGAGTGTGCAGGGACGAGAGTACGAGGTGCCCGGTCGCTGCCGCCTTCAAGGCGGCGTCGATGGTCTCGACATCGCGCATCTCCCCGATGAGGATCACATCGGGATCCTGGCGGATGACCCGGCGCATCGCCTCCGCGAAGCTCCCGGTGTCGACGCCCACCTCGCGCTGGCTGACCATTGCCAGCTTGTCGTGATGCACGAATTCGACGGGATCTTCGACGGTGATGATGTTCACCCGACGGTTCGTGTTGATCCAGTCGACCAGTGAGGCGAGGGTCGTCGACTTTCCGGCTCCGGTCGGCCCGGTGACCAGGATCAGCCCGCGCCGCGAGGCAGCCAGCCGGGTGAGCACGGGGGGCAGCCCGAGCGAGCCGAAGTCACTGGTGGGAGGCCGCAGGGCGCGCAACGCGACGGTGACCTGCCCGCGCTGCCGGAAGGCGTTCACCCGGAAACGAGACCCGTCCTCCAGCCCATAGGCGAAGTCGGCCTCGTGCTTCTCCTTGAACTCGACGTGGAGTCGATCGGGCATGACCGAGCCCAGGTACGCCTCGACATCGGCGTCGGTCAGCGGCGGCTCGGAAAGGGTCCGCAGGTCGCCGTCGACGCGAATGGTCGGCGGTATGCCCGCTTTGAGATGGAGATCGGACGCCGACGCGGCCTGGGTTTCCGCGAGCAGCTCATCGATGGTGGGCAATTTCGCCGTCAGAAGTCTCTTCCCGGTTGCTCCCGTCGTATCGGCAGCGGTATCAGGCCCCTTGAACCCCCTTCCAATGCTCGGAGATCTCATCGACGACCAACTCGATCGCCTGCAGCGCCCCCTTCGGTGACCTGGGTCCCGGAGCGAGCGCGGTGTGACCGGCCGCACCCAGCAGCGTCGCCGCCACGGAGGCCTCGAGTGCCGGGAGGTCGTAGCCGCCCTCGAGGAAGTAGATGACCGGGACTCCGAGGGTGGCGAGCGCGGCCGCCATCCGCTGATAGTCGGCGGCCTCGAGAAGCAGCCCGGCAAGGGGGTCGTCACGATGGGCGTCGTATCCGGCGCTCACCAACAGGCGCGACGGCTCAAACTCGGACAGCACCGGGACGACGATCCGATCGAACGCCGCGGCATAGGCGTCCCCGGCGGTTCCCGCGGGAAATGGGATGTTGACGGTGCGGCCGCGGCCCGCACCCCGACCGGTCTCGTCGAGCCAGCCCGTCCCGGGATAGAACGGAAACTCGTGGAGCGACACGTAGAGCACCTTCTCGTCGGTGTAGAACATGTCCTGGGTGCCATTGCCGTGGTGGACATCCCAATCGATGATGGCCACCCGGTCACCTCGTCCTCCGATGCGGTCCGCGGTGATCGCGACGTTGTTGAAGAGGCAGAAGCCCATCGCCCGTGCCTGGAGCGCGTGATGTCCCGGTGGCCTCACCGCCAGGAAGGCGACCGTGGCCTCGTTGGAGTCGATCGCCTCCAACGCTGCCAGTCCGGCGCCGACGGCTCGAAGGGCCGCGCTCCACGACTCGGGCACCGCCACGGTGTCGGGGTCGAGCGACCCGCCGCCGGCCGCGCAGAAGTCGCGGATCGCCGCCACATACGCCGCGTCGTGGACGCCGTGGAGGTCGTCCAGCGACGCCTGCGGCGCAGCCCGCTCCTCGACCTCGCCGCCCCACGCCCTCGCACCACGGAGGGCCGCCGCCAACCGCTCGGGCCGCTCCGGATGACCCCGCCCCGTGTCATGCCGCTCGAAGGCCGCGTGGTGAAACAGCAGTGGCCGCATCACCCCACTCTGCCACGATGCGCGCCAGGATTCGGGGGGGCCGCGCCGCGCCGATACCATCGCAGACGTGACGACAAGTGTGCGGGTGGAGGGGACGTGGCCCGAACCCATCACGCTCCGCAAGGGGTGGGCTCGCGCCGAGTCACGCCCTTGGAACGAAGTCGTGCCGATGGCCCACCTCCGACTCGTGCGCGGAGGCGGTGCTCCCTTCATCAGCGACTGCGTCGACACCCTCCGCGGCGTGGGCGCCACGGCGGTGCTCTCGCCGCCACTTCCCCGCTCCGCCCAGAAGACCTGGTGCGACGCCTCGTTCGAGCATCACGCCGATCTCGCCCTCTTGCGTCGGACCCTCGATCGGATTCCGCCGCCCGGCCATCTCGTGCTCGTCGGCAGTGAGGACGACTTCGAT
>JAUYIV010000172.1 GCA_030688105.1 Actinomycetota bacterium
TATCTTCTACCACGCTGATCCGGAGCCGTGGCCCGCCCATGTCCGGACCGCACAGCGCCTCAGATTCTGACCTCGGCGAGGGAGATGCGCCGGCCCTTGCGGACACTCTCGACGGCGGCCGCCAGCGCCGCCACCACCTCCAGGCCCTCCTCACCTCCCACCTCGGGGGTAGTCGAGCCCTCCACGGCATCGGCGAATTCGACCAGTTGATCTACCACAGGGTCGACCTCGGACAATTGGAGCGAAGCCCGTTCTCTCGAGTCCCGCTCCTGATACTCGAGATGGGCACCGTCCCGATCGGAGTAGGCGGCACCGTTGGTGCCGTGCACGGCCAGCCTGATGTCCCACGGAGTGAAGAAGGAGGTGAGAAGAGTTCCGATCGCACCGCTCTCGAAGTCAAAGAGCAGGGCCGTGGCCTCGTCGATGGTGATGTCGCCCCGTCCGGGACGAGTCACCGCCGTCACACCGGCGATGGGTCCCGCCAGGTAGATGAAGTTGTCGATCTGGTGTATTCCCAGGGAAGTCATGGATCCGAGCGGGCTCTGGTCGGGATTACGTCGCCAGGCTTCGTCGGGCATGCCGAACCCGTTGGGGAGCGAGTGATTGGCCTCCAGCATCTGGATGTCTCCGATCGAGCCATCGTCGATCAGATCACGGATGGCCCGAAGGGCCGCCGAGCGACGGCGCTGGTGACCGACCTGGAGGACGATCCCGGCTTCCCGAGCGGCTTTCACTGCCGCCCGGGCGTCCTCCACCGACAGGGTCAGCGGCTTTTCGACGAAGACGTGCTTGCCGGCGGAGGCGGCGGCCTCTATCAACGCCCGGTGGCTGTCGTGGGACGTGGCGATGAGCAGGGCGTCCACCTCATCGTCGCCCAGCAGACCCTGCCGGCTGGCCGCTTCCCGGCAACCGAAGTCCCCGGCGTAGCCTCGGCGGGTCTCCGGGGTCCGGGCATAGCACGAGACGATTCGGATCCGGCCGGAGGCCACTGCCGCCCGGGCGAGCTCCCTACCCCACCATCCCAACCCGATGCTGGCGACTCTCAACTCGTCTGACATCACACCCTCTCTCACACGTCGGTCGGAAAACCCTAACTTGCAATCGATTGATATGACTATCTACCACCCCTCACAGTGACGATACCCACTCCCCGGCCACCCCGACCACAGCGCGCCAGTGACGCCCCACCCATGATCACCGACCGGGTGGTCCATCCTGCCCCCTACAACCCGCTTGGCGTGAAGGGGACGGGGGAGGCGGGCTGTATCGGCGGTGGGCCACCTGGGTCTACGTGGCGCTGTTGGCGAGTGCCGTGGTGACGGGAGCCGCTACCCCTGCAGGACCAGCGCCAGACCGACAGTTGACCCTTGTGGCGCGTTAGGCGACTCAGTCGAGGGTCTTGGTGATGGTTTCGTGGATGCGGTCGACCGAAGGGATTGCCATGTCCTCCAATGCCTCGGCCGCCGGCAGCGGGATGTGGGGAGTGGTGATACGCACCAAGGGGCCGTCCAGGTCCCAGAAGGCCTCATCGCCGACGATGGAGGCCACCTCGGCGCCCCAGCCACACAGGCGGGGATTTTCCTCCACCGTGTAGAGGCGGTTGGTCTTGGCCACCGACGCCAGCACCGTCTGCGTGTCGAGAGGGACGAGGGTGCGCAGGTCGATCACCTCGGCAGAGATCCCCTCACCGGCGAGCCGCTCGGCTGCCGCCAGGGCCCGGGGCACCATCAGGGCGAGTGCCACGATCGTGCAGTCGGTGCCCTCGCGTACGACGGTGGCTTTGCCCAGCTCGTCTACGATCTCGCCTTCGGGCACCTCCCCTTTGGTGGCGAGCAGCGACTTGTGCTCGAAGAAGACCACCGGGTCGGGATCGCGGATCGAGGCAGCCATCAATCCCACGACATCCCGGGAGTTGGAAGGGGCGACCACTTTGAGGCCGGGGATCATCATGCACCAGTTCTCGACGCTCTGGGAGTGTTGGGCGCCGAAGCGGGAACCGCCCCCGTTGGCGGTCCTGACCACGACGGGAACGGTCATCTGTCCCCCGGTCATATAGCGGGACTTGGCCATCTCGTTGGCGACGATGTCGAAGCACACGGCCAGGAAGTCGGAGAACATGATCTCAGCGATGACGGGGATCCCGGTCATGGCGGCTCCCATCGCCGCTCCCAGGATGGCCTGCTCGGAGATGGGTGTGTCCCGGATGCGTCTGGGCCCGAACTCGTCGAGCAGCCCCACCGTCGTCTTGAACACCCCTCCGGCGGCGGCGATGTCCTCGCCCAGCATCACCAGGTTGGGATCCCGGCGCATCTCCTGGGCGATGCCGTACGCCACGGCGTCGCGATAGCTCAGTTCCGCCATGCCGAACCTCCGTCTGCCCACATGTCCGTCATCAGATCTCCCTCGTCGGGGACCGGGCCCGCCTTGGCGAACTCGGTGGCCTCGTCGACCCGGCGGGCCACGTCCTGGGCGATACGGGTCAGGTCGCCCTCGGGCACGCCCAGCCGCAACAAGCGCTGGTGATAGGTGATGATGGGGTCGCGGTCGAGCCACGCCTCCACCTCACCCGGGGGGCGGTACTTGCCGGGGTCGGCCCGGCTGTGGCCCCCGTGGCGGTAGGTGACCGCCTCCACCAGGGACGGCCCCTCGCCCCGGCGGGCAGTCTCGATGACGCCTTGGGCGACGTCGTAGACGGCGTCGGCGTCGTTGCCGTCGACCAGAATCGGCTCCAGCCCGTAGGCGGTGGCGCGGTCGGCGGCGGGATGCTCCACGGCAGTGACCAGATCGATGGGGGTGTACTCCATGTACAGGTTGTTCTCGCACACGAACACCACCGGGAGCTCCCAGATCTTGGCGAAGTTGAGGGCCTCATGGAACGCTCCGATGTTGGTGGTCCCGTCACCGAAGAAGACCACCGCCACCTGCTCGGTGCCCCGGAGCTGGGCCGACCAGCCGGCCCCGTTGGCGATGCACAGGTGGGCGCCGATGATGGCGTAGGAGCCCATCATCCCGTGCTCTACCGAGGCGAGGTGCATCGACCCGCCCTTGCCGCCGAGGATGCCGTTGGAACGGCCCAGCAGCTCGGCCATGACGGGGCCCATCGGCGCACCCCGGGCCAGGGTGTGGGCGTGGCCGCGGTAGGTGGCGAACGAGTAGTCGTCGGGCCGCAGGGCGCGGCCGAACCCCGTCGCAACAGCCTCCATCCCCAGCGACAGGTGGGACGTCCCCTTCACCAGGTTCTGCATGAACAGGTCGTAGGCGCGCTTCTCGAACTGGCGCAGCTCCTGTTGGAGCCGGTACATCTCCATCCGCTCGTCGAGAGGGATGTCGAGGGCGTCGTTGCCCTCGATGACCGGCTCCGGTAGCCGCGGCTGCCGCCGGGAGTAGTCCATCAACTCCGGTTCGAACGCCTCAGTACTCATTGGCCACCATCAGCTCCTCACAGGGGAAGAGGGTGATG
>JAUYIV010000171.1 GCA_030688105.1 Actinomycetota bacterium
ACATCGGCCTACGTATTCCCCGATGAGGACGCCCTTGGCACGCTCGTCGACGAGATCGCCGCATCGACCATCCCGCCTCGCGACGACGAGGTGATCGAGGTCGCGGCGCTCATGGAGCGTCCCGAGCGGGCAGGAGTCACCTCGCGGCGAACGTTCTCGGACACCGGCCTGCCGCTCCTCGTGCTCGACAATGGAGCCCGAGTCGTCCTGTTCCCGACGACCATCCATGAGGGGCACACGACTCTCATCGCGGCCAGCCCCGGCGGTTGGGCGCTGCTCACCGAGGGGGAAGTGGCCGAGGCCAAGCTGCTCAATGCCATCGTCGGCGGGAGCGGGCTCGCCGACCTCAACGCGGTTGCCCTCGACCGGCACCTCGTCGGGAAGGTCGTGTCACTGGCCCCCTTTGTCGACGAAGTCGAAGAAGGCTTCTTCGGCGAGGCCTCCACCAAGGACCTCGAGATCCTGCTGCAATTGTTGTACCTGCAGATGACCCAGCCGCGCTTCGATCCCATCGCCGTCGACATCGTCCAGAAGCGTTGGCAGCCGGTCGTCGACGCCCCAAACGCGGTGCCCGATCGGGCCGTCGCGGTGGCTCTCGCCGAGCTGCGGTATCCGGACGACCCGCGCTTTGGCTACCTGTTGACGCCGACCGAGCTGGAAGCCCTCGATCTGGCCGAGGCGCAAGCGGTCTTCGCCGATCGGTTCGGCAATGCCGCCGATTTCGTGTTCGCTCTCGTGGGCGACTTCGAGGCGTCCGAGGCCGAGGACCTGGTGCGCCGCTACATCGGCTCCCTCCCGTCGGCCTCGGGCACGGAGGGGTACGAGAACGTGCGACCCGAGGCGCCGACCGGGGTCGTCGAGCACGTCGTCCACGCGGGCACGGGGGTGCGAGGCGGGGTCGCATTCCACTTCACGACCCCGGTCGAGCTCGACCCCGAGAACCGTGTCGCCACCGCGGTCCTCGAAGCCCTGATCCAGGATCGGCTCACCACGCACATCAGGGAGGAGCTCTCCGCGTCGTACTCGCCGGTCGTACGGATCGACATCGTCGAAGAACCGGAGCAACTGATCGAGATCATGATTCGGATCGACGGCGACCCGGCGAACCTCGACCAGGTCGTGGCGGCCACGCTCGAGACGCTTCGCGACCTCGTCGAGGCCGGGCCGACCGACGACGAGTTCGCCATCGCCCGTGAGCAGGTGTTCCGCAACTTTCAGCTGATCGACAACTTCTCCCTCGCCGACGCGATCATCTTCTCGGCCTTCCATTCCGGCGAGGCGTACAGCGAGATCGTCACCCGGATCGATCGAGTCCTGGCCGTGGAGGTCGGCGAGATCCGCGATCTCGCCGAGAGAGTGGTCACCCTCAACGACTACATAGAGGTCAGGCTCGTGCCGGTGGGATTCTCGGGATAGCCATCGCCATCAACCGTCGCCCGTCGCCGGCAGGAATCACCGGGCATTCCAACGGGCAACGGGAGGCCGGAATCTCTCAACCCGCGGACAGACGCCGGCCCTCGTCGGCCAGAACCAGCGCGTCGATGAATTCGTCGAGGTCGCCCTCGAGGATCTCGGGGAGGCGCTTGATCGTCATCCCGATGCGGTGGTCCGTGACCCGGTTCTCCCGGAAGTTGTAGGTGCGGATCTTCTCAGAGCGTTCCCCGGTGCCGACCTGAGCCCGGCGGTCGGCGGCGACGGCAGCGGTTTGCCGGTCCATCTCGATCTGATAGAGCCGGGCGCGCAGGACGCGCATCGCCTTCACCTTGTTCTGAAGCTGGGACTTCTCGTCCTGGCAGGTGACGACGACACCGGTTGGCTTGTGGGTGATCCGAACCGCAGAGTCGGTGGTGTTGACCGACTGGCCACCGGGCCCGGTCGACCGGAACACGTCGATCTCGAGGTCGTTTTCGTCGATCTGTATCTCGACGTCCGCCACCTCGGGGAGCACCGCGACCGTCGCGATCGAGGTGTGGACCCTGCCCTGAGACTCGGTCTTGGGGACCCGCTGGACGCGGTGAGGTCCCGCCTCGTACTTGAAGCGCGAGAACGCCCCCCGCCCCTTGACGGCAAACGTGATCTCTTTGAACCCGCCGGCCTCCGACGGGGACGTGTTGAGCCGTTCGATCGACCAGGCGTGGCGCTCGGCGTATCGCTGGTACATCCGATAGAGATCGCCGGCGAACATCGCCGCTTCGTCGCCCCCGACCGCCCCCCGGATCTCGACGATCACGTCCTTGTGGTCATTGGGGTCCTTCGGCACGAGCATCACCCGCAACCTTCGCTCCAGCCGTTCCGCCGCCTCGGATCGCTCATCGGCCATCTGACGCAACTCCCGGGAGACGCCAGGGTCCGCCTCTTCCCGAGCAAGCTCGAGAGCATCCGAAGCCTCGGTGTCGACGGCGCGGTACATGTGGTAGACGTCCACGAGCTGCTTCAGGTCCGAATAGCGCTTGGCGACCTCCTGGTACCTCGCCTGATCCCCCGACGACTGCGAGTCGGCGAGCTGCTCCAGGGTCTCCGCGTATGCCGTCTCGACCTCGGTCATCCGGTCGACGAGTTGCTGGTCCATCACGAAGTCATCTCGTATCCGAGTGCCCCCGGAGCCACCGGCCCGCGGGCCTCGACGGCGAGACGCTCACCATCATCCAGGGCGGCGAGCAGCGAAGCGACCGCG
>JAUYIV010000199.1 GCA_030688105.1 Actinomycetota bacterium
GCTCATTCAGAATCTGCGATCGCTCGGCAAGACCATCCTGCTGACCACCCATTACATGGACGAGGCCCAGAACCTCGCCGATCGGGTCGCCGTGATCGCCGGTGGAGTCATCGTCGCCCAGGGGACGCCGGACACGTTGGGAGGCCGCGCCGCCGGGGCGGCCCGGGTCACCTTCCGCAAACCCGAGGCCGCCGCCGACATCCCCGAGCCGTTCCGCGTCGAAGCCGACCGCGATGGTTTTATCAGCGTCCAGGTCGACAATCCCACGACCGCGCTGCATCGACTCACCGAGTGGGCGGTCCGGCGGGGCATCGATCTGGAGGGTCTCGCGGTGACCCGGCCCTCGCTGGAGGACGTCTATCTCTCCATCACCGAGGAGGTCGACGGTGGGTGAGCGGCCGGGGCTCGCCGGACTGTCGTTGCGCCAGCTTCGGTACGAGAACAAGATCTTCTGGCGCACGCCGATCGCGGCGTTCTTCACGATCTTCTTTCCGTTGATGTTCCTACTGCTCTTCTCGGCGCTTTTCGGTGACGAGGTGATCGAGATACCCGGACGGGAGACGTTCTCGGTGGCGCAGTTCTACGCCCCCGCCCTGGCGGCGTTCGCCGCGGGGTCGGCGACCTATACGAACCTCGGCGTGCAGACGGCGTTCGCCAGGGACCAGGGCATCCTCAAGCGGTTTCGCGGAGCGCCGCTGCCGACTTCCGCCTTCATGATCGGGAAGATCTCCTCCGGAATCTGGATCGCCTTCCTGGCCTCGGCGTTGATGCTGGCGGTCGGCGCGGTCTTTTACGATGTCTCCATCGAGCCCGAGCGGCTGCCCGCAGCCCTGATCACCTTCCTGCTCGGGGCGGGCTGTTTCGCCGGTCTCGGCATGGCCCTCGGCGCCCTGGCACCCACCGGTGAGGGCTCACCCGCCATCGCCAATGCCACGTATCTGCCGCTCGCATTCGCATCGGATGTGTTCATCGCGATCGGAGAGCCGCCGGTGTGGCTGAGGGTGATCGGTGACCTGTTCCCGCTCAAGCACTTTGTGAACGCGTTCCAGGACGCCTTCAACCCGCTCACCGACGACCTCGCATTCCGTCCCACGGACTGGGCGGTCATGGCCACATGGGGCCTGTTCGGCGCCCTGATCGCCTGGCGGTTCTTCGCCTGGCAGCCGCGCGAGTCAGGACCTTCTGCCAGACGGCCCGCAGATTGAGGTTTCGGGGGCGGCCTACTGTTGCGCAATCGGTCGAGAGGTGTCGGTGAACGTCGAAAACGCCGCGGCGCGGGTCGAGAACGCCAGCAAGGTCTATGGGGCGGGCGACACCGAGGTCACCGCGCTCGACGGCCTCACCGTCGCGTTCGAGCGGGGCCGTTTCAGCGCGATCATGGGACCATCCGGCTCGGGCAAGTCGACCCTGCTCCACTGTCTGGCGGGGCTCGACTACCTCACCTCCGGCGATGCGTTCATCGGCGACATTCGGCTCGGTGATCTCTCAGAGCGCGAGCTCACGCTGCTGAGGCGAAAGAAGGTGGGTTTCGTCTTCCAGGCCTTCAATCTGATCCCCACATTGGACGCCGCCGAGAACATCACTCTTCCGGTGGCGATTGCCGGAGAGACACCCGACAAGGATTGGTACGAGACCGTGGTCGAAACGATGCGCCTCGGTGATCGGCTCGATCATCGGCCGAGCGAGCTGTCGGGCGGCCAGCAGCAGCGGGTCGCCGCGGCACGGGCACTCGTCTCCCGGCCTGAGATCATCTTCGCCGACGAGCCATCGGGCAACCTCGACTCAAAGTCGGGCGAGGAGCTGCTCGGATTCATGCGCAAGGCGGTAGACGAGTTCGGTCAGACGATCGTGATGGTCACGCACGACCCTCGTGCCGCCGCGTGGGCCGACCGGGTGGTGTTCCTCGCCGACGGCAGGGGCGACGGGGAGCTGGCGAGTCCGACCTCCGACCAGATCCTCGAGTTCTTGAAGTCGATGGGTTGAGGGCTTGCTGAGGATCGCTCTCAAAGGGGTTCTGGCGCACAAGGTCCGGCTGGCGATGACCGCCCTGGCCATCGTGCTGGGGGTGGCGTTCGTCTCGGGCACCTACGTCTTCACCGACAGCATTCAGCGCTCCTTCGACAGCCTCATGTCCGATGTCAACGAGGGCGTCGACCTCTATGTAAGGGGGACCACCGAGTTCGGCTTTGGTGGTGTCCGGATCGATGAGGCGCTGGTGGACCGGGTCCGGGACCTCCCCGAGGTGGCCGTCGCCGCGCCCAGTGTCGAGGGCATCGCCCAGCTGGTCGACGAACAGGGTGAGCCGATCGGGGGCAACGGCCCGCCCACCTTTGGCTTTTCCTATGTCCCGGAGGGCGAAGGGCTGACTCCCCTCGTGATCCGAGAGGGCGACTGGCCGCGCAGCCCCACGGAGGTGGTCGTCGACGCCTTCGCCGCGGACGCCGGCAGCATCGAAGTCGGCGACGTGATCGAGGTGATCCTGCCGATTGGTACCGAGGTGTTCACCATCTCGGGAATAGCCACCTTCGGTGACGCGGAGAACCTCCTGGGGGCGACGCTGGCCGTATTCGAGTTCGAGACGGCACAGCGCGCGTTCGATGCAGCCGGGTCTGTCGACACCATCGCGGTTGTCGTCTTCCCCGGAGCCGATCCCGCTCTTGTCGCGGCGCAGATCGCCGACTTCCTGCCCGACCGTGCCGAAGTGGTCACCGGGGAGCAGCAGACGGACGACGACGTCGGGGAGTTCACCGAGGGGCTCTCCTTCATCAACACGATCCTGCTGGTCATTGGCGGTGTGGCCGTGTTCGTCGGTGCCTTCCTCATCCAGAACACCTTCCGCATCATCGTGGCCCAGCGCATCAGGGAACTGGCCTTGCTGCGTGCCATCGGGGCGACCAGGGGCCAGGTGACCCGGATGGTGGTGTTGGAGGCGCTTGCCGTCGGGTTGGTCGCATCCGCAGTCGGGGTCGGAGCCGGGATACTGATCGCCCTCGGCCTCAAGGCTGCCTTCGCCGGATTCGGATTCGGGATCCCGACCACGGGTATTGTGCTCTTGCCTCGGACCATCGTGGTCGGGATGACGGTGGGGATCGTCGTCACCATTGCCGCCGCTCTCGTTCCGGCACGCAGGGCGGCACGGACGCCGCCGATTGCGGCCTTGCGGGATGTGGCAGCTCCGCCCAGATCGTTGGGGACGCGGATCGCCGCCGGGACAGCCGTCACCGGCATGGGGTTCTCGCTCGTCCTGCTGGGGTTGTTCGTTCAGTTCGGCAACGCCGTTGCGGTCGTCGGCATCGGTGCGCTGGTCACCTTTACCGGGGTCTCGATACTCGCCCCGCTGGTGGCTGCCGCCTTCGCCCGCTCCGCGGGGGCTCCCCTGCGACGCATGGGGATCGTGGGGCGGCTTGCGCAGGAGAACGCCATACGCAGGCCCAGGCGCACCGCGGCGACTGCATCGGCCCTGATGATCGGCGTCGCGCTGGTGAGCGTCATCGCGGTCTTCCAGGGGTCGGCCAAAGCATCGGTGGCGGCTGCGTTCCGCGAGGACAACAGGAGCGACTTCCAGGTTCAACTGGGCTCGTTCGGGGATCCCGCGTCGTCGGGCCTCTCCCCGGCGTTGACTGCAGACCTCCGTGAGCTGGAAGTCGTGGGATCCGTGGCGAGGGGACGGCTCGGTGAATACCGGTCCGGGCCCGACGGAGGGCTGAAATTCATGCTCGGGGTGGATGGCCCGATCGGGGAGCAGGTCGTCTTCGAGATGGCCGACGGGTCCCTCGGGGACCTAGGCCCCGGAACTGCCGTCATCTCCGCCGCCGAGGCACGGGCGTTTGACGTTGGGTTGGGCGACTTCGTGCGGGTGCAGGTGAGCTCCGGCGCCTACATGGAGCTGACCGTGGTCGGCGTATTCGAAGCAGCGCCGATCGGAGCATCCCTGGTAATCGACCTGGCGACCTACGAGCAGTACAACTCGTTCCGGCTCGACCAGTTCGCCTACGTCCAGGTTGCCGACGGGTTCGCCGCCGAGGAAGTGCGACCAGCGATCGAGGAAGTGGTGGCCGGTTATCCCAACGCCAAGCTCACCAATACGGAGGAGTTGATCGCGGACACCGAGGATCAGATCGACACGATTCTCAATCTGCTCGTAGTTCTGCTCGGTTTCGCCCTGGTCATCGCCCTTCTCGGGATCGTCAATACCCTGGCTCTCTCCATCGCCGAGCGTCGGCGCGAGATCGGGCTGGTTCGCGCGGTGGGTATGGAGCGGAGGCAGGTTCGCCGGATGATCCGATGGGAGGCGGTGCTCATCGCCGTCTTCGGCGGGGTCCTCGGACTCGTCGTCGGGGTCGTGTTGGGCTCCGCGCTCGTTCTCGCCATCGGACAGGGCTTTACGCTGGCGATCCCGTGGGTGCAGCTGATCGTCTATCTGGTTCTGGCCGCGCTCGGTGGGGTGCTCGCAGCCTGGATCCCGGCGCGCCGCGGCGCCCGAATGAAGATCCTGGACGCGATCGCCTACGAGTGACCGGTCCGGACGATGACCGCGAGGGCTCGCGGTCGATCGACTCGGAAGGCCTCTTCCCACGCGTTGCCCCCGTCAGAAGAGGCGAACACCACGCCGGTGGGCCCGACCACCGCGACCAGCCCGGGTCCGCTCGCGATCCACCCTGTGTCTATGTTCTCGTGGAACCGCCCGATGCCATCGCAGGGTTCAAAGGGCTCCCCGAGTCGCCCCCGGTACACGCCCGCATCCCGCCCGTTTGGCCCCCGCGAGACGGACACGAACACGAGCTCACCACCTACAGCCACCGCTCGGGCGTAGTGGGCATGCAGCCCGTCCTTCGACCAGTCCCAAGTCACGCCGAGATCGGTGCTCCAGCCCACTCCGACGGCCGCGGCGGCGAGGGCCGCACCCGGCCTGGTTGGATGTGCGATCACCTGATGGACGTCGTTGTCGACGTCCATCGTCTGGCGCCATCCAGAACCGTCGTCCACGAGGACGCCACCGACGTGAACGTTCACCCACCGGGTCCCGTCCGGGCCCTCGTCGAGGCTGCGTACCGTTGGTGGTCCCCCCCACGGGGTGTACCAGTCGTCCCGGTCCGGTGCGTTGTCGAACCGGTTATCGGCCTGGATTCCTGCCGGACCGATCGTGAAGATTCGGGCGCTCTCGGTTCCCACCGTTGCGACCCCGCCGAATGCCGCCACCGAGTCCACCCCATCGGTCCGGCCGAGGAGTTTCGTGGACCAGCCGGATGTCACCGAGTGGATCTCTGATCGGTCGACGACGGCCAACCATCCATCTCCGTCGAGCGCGAGCGAGGTGACGTCTCGGCCCTCGAACGCAACCGGGCTCCCGTCGAGGAGCAGACCGTCTGCGGTGGCGATGAGGATCGAGGGGCTCATGCCTTGCTTCCCGTGATGGCGTGCTCCACCAACCGTCGGTAGAGCGGCCGGCATTCCGCGAGCAGCGCGATCAGGTGCCCGGGGACTGGATCGTGCTTCCTGACATAGGGCTCAAAACCGGTCGACCGATGGACGTTGTGATACCAGTGCGGCGCCCAAACGCCGTCCTCGGGCTTCGGTCCCGGAGGCCAGGAGAGCATCTGCTGCTCGAACTCGATACCCAGGCGTCGGCAGAGCTCCTCCAGCACCCCGGCCGGATTCTTCAGCAGGAGCCTGGAGTCGAGGACGATGGGGTCGCGCCCCGACCTCTCGATGCGGTCGAGCAGGCGGACCTGCATCGGGAGGCTGGTACCTTCGAGGGTCGGGTTGGGCAACTGGTTGACGAGTGACGGCAGCATCTCCACCGGGTCGCGGGCGAGGAGCACGTTCTCCACCTGGTCGATGAACGCCAGGTCCAGATCCACCAGGTGGTGGGCCATGTGCTTGAAGAAG
The DNA here is from genome assembly GCA_030688105.1 of Actinomycetota bacterium. Classification (GTDB taxonomy): domain Bacteria; phylum Actinomycetota; class Acidimicrobiia; order Spongiisociales; family UBA11373; genus JAUYIV01. Next base: position 5,890 of record JAUYIV010000199.1, read on the forward strand.
CGGACCGGGGTCGGCGAGGGTCCGAGCACGATCGTCTCGACGACGTGGTCACCGTCGCAGTCCTGTGCAGATATCACGTCCTGAACCGCGGGATGCCGCACCCCGGTCGCCGCCAGGTAGTGGGCGTACAGCGGCTCGTCCACGACACTCGTGTCGGACCGCTGCCGGAAGGCGTACATCACCGCCGTCGACACGTTGCGGGGCCCGGACCACAGGCAGATCCGGACCGGGGTCATGCCGTCGTCTCGCGCTCGACGCGGGCCTCATAGAGCCCGCGCAGGCGGGCGGTCATCGGTCCGGGGAGACCGTCGCCGATCGGGCGGCCGTCGACCTCCACCACCGGGGTGAGGCCTCCGAAGGTGCCGGTGACGAAGGCTTCGTCGGCGCCGTAGACATCGGTCAGGCTGAAGGACTTTTCCGACACGGGGATGTCGTTGTCGCGGCACAGTGCGATGACATTGCCGCGGGTGATGCCG
>JAUYIV010000200.1 GCA_030688105.1 Actinomycetota bacterium
GTGCCCTGTTCGATGAGCGATGCCCGGTACCCGATCTTGGACACGGCCTCGGTGAGCTTGCCGATGTCGACCGATGGGTCAACCGTGACGCGCGCCTCCTGGCCGGCGAGCGACACCACCGCCGACTCGACTCCGGGCTGCTTGGAGAGGACGCGCTCGATCCGCACCGCGCACGAAGCGCAGGTCATCCCTTCCAGGTCGAAGAGGAGTTGAGTGGACTCTGTGGTCTGCTCGGTCATGGCATCGCTCCGCTCAGCCGCGATTTCGCAATTCGCCAGTCCGCGGCTCTCCCGGCTCACCGATCGATTGGCTCATGTCGTGATCCGCCGGAACGTGCCAGAAGGGTCATTCGTCATGTTCTGTCGAATTGCGAATTGCGAATTGCGAATTGCGACCCGGCATCATCCTTGAGCCGGAACCTCATACCCCTGCCCCTCGATCGCGCCGACGATGTCTTCGATGGTCGCCGGGGCGTCGAACGCCACGGCGATCGTCGCCTTCTCCACGTCGACCATGGCGTGCTCCACTCCGGGGAGGGCGCCGATGGCGCCCTCGAGCGACATCTTGCAGTGGTCGCAGTGAATCTCCGGAACGGTCAAGGTCTTCTCGGTCATGCGGTTTCCTCTCGGATCGGGCCGGTCACGGCCGGCGTGTACTTCAGGGTCTCCAGTAGCTCGTCGACGATCTCACCGGTGCGCCCCTCGGAGACCGCATGAAGGACGCATGTCTCGACGTGATTGACGAGGAGGACCCGGTTCACCTTCTCGAGTGAACCCTGGAGGGCGGAGACTTGTTTCATGATCTCTGGGCAGTAACGCTCGTCTTCGACCATGCCGATGACTGCATCCAGGTGACCGCGGACCGTCTTCAGCCGGTTGAGCGCCGACACCTTGTGTTCACTCTTCATGCCGAAATGATACCCCACCCGGGGAGGGGTCCGTCCTCAGGGGCCTCATTGGGGCGGTGTCCGTCTCGGCGGGTTCACCGACCGCTTCCCTCAACCCAAGTACCTGGAGCTCGTCTCCTACCTCGCCCTCCACCCCCACGGCGCCGCCCGGTCTTCTTCGTAGCTGCGGGGCCGTGGCGGAACATGCTCGGAGCGGCAGGGAGGTCATGAGCGTCCGGGGCCTCGCCACCTCTCTCGGGGAGCAGCCACCGCGATATGGAACCCGTCCCCTACGGGTCGAAATGTCAGGCCGAGCTCGCGCCTTCGTTACGTCGTTCGCCGGGCCTGAAGCGGTCGAAGATCCGGCACCAGGTGGCCCCTCGCATACAGACCAAGCAAGAGGGTCCGAAGGCTCTGGCACCGGTTCCGTGAGTGACGGACCCTCTCGTTGCGGACACCTGGGGACGGTCCGCAGAAAGGAGGTGCGCGCCATGGAGTGGGATCTCGGCCTACAAGGACTGGGAGTGCTGCTTCTCATGTCGCTCGGCTTCGGCGTGATCGCCCATCTGGTTGCAGGAAAGGCCACTACCCGATGGATGTGGCTGATCGCATCCGCCGGCTTCTTCGTCCTCGGCCTATTCGTCAGCGAGGTCATGTTCGGATGGGCTACCGAGGAGGAGCTGCAGCCGAACATCGACGGTCTCTCCTTCGACGAGGTGCTGGTGAGCGCGATCCCGGCGATCCTGATCGTTCTGGGCGCCCGGTACCTGGTCCGGCGCAACCGAGCGCGGCAACCGAGCGAGAGCCTGCCGAGCCTGGAGGAGACCCGGAGGACTTAGCACCGCCGGCTGGGAGGCGAGTCATCCACCGGCTTCGAGCCTGGCGACCGCCTTGTCGACTCGATTGGCCCGAACCGTTGGTGTCTTGGCTTTGAGCATGGGCAGGATCACCGTGGATCAGGCGCGGGCAACGGATGGGCCGGCAATGGCCGCCGTCGGGTCGACGCTAGGGCCCGGTCCCCGGCCCGCGGTCCGTCGCGGCGGACGGCACGCCCGCCGCCGAGATGTCGACGGCGGTGACGGCGACGCCGCGGATGCCGGGTCGATCGGGAAGGACCACGAGGGTTGCGGTGGAGGCGCGGGTGCCGGTGGCCGCCATCCGGAAGGCCTCGCTCAGGACCGATCGATCGAGGTGGCTCGCCGGGTCCATGGTGATGTGGACACTCGTGATGACCCCCGGCAGGGTGCCGCTCGCAGCCGCCACGGCGGCGTCGACGATCTCGGCGGCAACGGACAGCTCGTGCATCAGCGTCCTGCCTCGGCGAGGATCGTCCCGTCGGGGGCACGGACCCGCACCACCAGCGGCATCTCCCCGGGCACGCTGTGGGTGGCGCAGGCGAAACAGGGGTCATAGGCGCGGAATGCCATCTCGATCCTGTTGAGGACCCCCTCGGTGACCTCGACGCCCCGCTTGATGACGCCCTGGGCGGCCTTCTTGATCGACATGCTGATTGGGCCGTGGTTGTTGGTCGTGCCGACGATCAGGTTGACCCTTTGGAGGATCCCCCTCTCGTCGGTGACGTAATGGTGCGTCAGGGTCCCCCGCGGCGCCTCGACGCTGCCCACGCCCTCGGTCGGGATCTCCGTCGCCAGCACCCGGAGGTCGGTGCTGGTGATCTCGTCGTCGGTGGCGAGCTCGAGGGTTCGCTCCGCGGCATACACCAGCTCCACGACGCGTGCCCAGTGGGTGGCCAAGGTCTGGTGAACCGGGGTCTTGCCGGTCTTGTCGCCGGTGAGCGTCTCGTAGAACCGCTCGTACTCCGCCTGAGCGAGCGGGGTGGCCATTCCATCGGCCGCGTTGAGGCGGGCCAGGGGAGTGGCCCGATAGAGACCGCTCTCCGATCCGTCCTCGAAGCCGTGCCAGCCCTTCCGCTTGAGATAGGGGAACTTCAGGTAGGTCCAGGGCTCGACATGCTCCTCGACGTGATCGAGGTAGTCCCTGGGGTGATACTTGACGATCTCGGCCCCGTCGACGTCCACTACGCGCACCATGCCGTCGTAGAAGTTGACCCGGTTGTCCGAGTCCACGGTGCCCATCGAGTGAAATCGGTTCGTATAGGGGTCGGAGAGGATGAGTTCCAGGTAGGCAGGATTGGCCAGCACCACGTCGTTCAGGATCCCCACGGTGAACTTCCCGAACTCGATCAATTGCTCGGCGTGGGCCACCACCTGCTGCCGCTCCTCCTCGTCGAGTCCCTTGGTCACTCCGCCGGGAATCGACGTGACCATGTGGACCGATTTCCCGCCGAGGATCTTGACGATCTCGTGGGCGGCGGCACGGGCGCCGATGACCGTATTGGCCACGTCGATCCCGAGCTTGTGGATCATGCCGAGGATGTTCCGCTCGGCGGGAGGGGCATCAGGCCCAATCACGAAGTCGGGACCGGCGAGAATGAAGAAGTGGGTGGCGTGGTCCCCGGCGAAGAACGCCGAGTACAACAGCTCCCGGAGCTTCTTGGCCGCTGAGGGGATCTCGAGGTGGTACACGTCATCACAGGCCTTGGCTGCAGCGAGGTGATGGGCCTCGCTGCACACCCCACAGATGCGGGAGGTGATCCGCGGCATCTCCTCGACCGGCCGCCCGACGCAGAACGCCTCGAAGCCCCTCAGCTCCGGAACGATGAAGAAGCAGTCCGCCACATCCCCGTGGTCATCGAGGAAGATGTCGATCTTGCCGTGCCCTTCGAGGCGGGTGATGGGGTCGATGGTGATCCTGGTCATGACGTCCTCTCCTGGAGGGCTTCACGGTCCCGGCCGGCAAGCCGGGACAGACCCGCCGGCGTCGCCGAGGCCATCGAGAACCGATAGAACGTGCCGACGGGGTCGACGATGCCGCCGAGGATCCGGTCGATCTCGTCGGGGTCGTTCGAATCGATGACGGACGCCAGAGCCGAGATCATCTTCGTGCCCTGGTCCTTCGAATTGGGCGCAGGGCCATAGCAGCCGCGACACGGCATCCCGACCGAGACGCACAACGCCCCGCAGCCGCTTCTCGTCGCCGGGCCCATGCACACGATCCCCTGATCGAGCAAGCATTTCGTCGGGTCGGCGATGATCTCGTGCGGCCGCACGAAGCGCGAGATCTTCTTCTCCTCCCTGGTGCGGGGGCACTCGTCACAGCAGGTGCGATCGCCGGCGCCGAGCACGGAGCCCCTTGGTGGAAGCGGCTTGCCGTGCTCGAGGATGTCGATCACCGCCTCGAGGACCGCCCAGATCTGGTGCGCCTGTGGCGGACAGCCGGGCACGAAGTAGTCGACGTCGACCACCTGGCCGAGGGTGCAGACCCTCTCCCAGAAGGTGGGCAGCCTCAGCGTGCCCACCGGGACCTCGGTCTCCTCCTGGGGCCTGACGTCGTCCGGGTTGACGGTCGACGGAGAGTCGCGGTACACCCAGTCGAACGTCGCCGCCCGGCTCGTGGTGTTGGAGAGCGCGGGGATGCAGCCGTCGCAGGCACAGGAGCCGAAGGCGACGAGGATCTTGGCCTTGCGTCGCAGCAGCCCGGCCATGTACTCGTTGTCGGAGTTGCGGATGGCGCCGTTGAACAGGCACAGGTCGATCTCGCCGTCCTCTAGCGCCTCGACGTCCTTCACCTTGAAGTCGACCGCCACCGGCCAGAACACGATCTCGAACGCGGCGTCGACGTCGAGGATCTTCTCCTTGATGTCGTGGACGGCGATCTCACAGCCGCCGCACGACGCTGCCCAGTAGAGCGCGAGCTTGGGCTTGGTCTTGGCGAGCGTGGTCATGAGCCCACCTTCATCGGTCCCAGGGCGCGAATCTGGCGCGTCATCTCGTCGGCCGTCTCCGCCCAGCGATCGCCCTCGCTGGCGGACACCCATGCCAGCCGGAGCCGCTTCGGGTCGATGCCGAAGCCGTCGAGCAGGCGGCGCAGCAGGTGGACCCTTCGCAGGGCCTTGTAGTTGCCTTCCTGGTAATGGCAGTCGCCCGGGTGGCACCCCGCGATGATCACTCCGTCGGCACCGAGCTCGAACGCCTTCACCACGAAGGTCGGATCCATCCGCCCACTGCACATGACGCGGACGATCGCGACGCTCGGGTCCCATTGGATTCGGGAGATCCCGGCCAGGTCTGCCCCGGTGTAACTGCACCAGTTGCAGAGGAAGGCGACGATCTTTGGCTGCCAGGTCCCTTCGGATGTGGGGACCGGGGCACGCTCCTCGGCTGTCGTCACCATCGTCGATCACCTCGCTCCCACCGGGGCCAGGACACCCTCGAGCTCGGCCAGGATCTGGTCGTCAGTGAATCCCGCCCCGGTGATGGCGGACGCCGGACAGGCGGCAACGCAGGTGCCGCATCCCTTGCAGAGGGCCTCGTTGACTCGCGCCACATTTGCCTCGATGTCGAAGCCGATCGCCTTGAAGGGGCACAACCCGACGCAGGTCTTGCAGCCGCCGCAGTGCGTCTCGTCGACCACGGCGCGTATCGGATCGATCAGCACCTCGCCCTTACCGATCATCGACAGGATGCGGGCCGCCGCCGCCTGCGCCTGAGCCACCGAATCGGGGATGTCCTTCGGCCCCTGGCTGCATCCTGCGATGTACACGCCGTCGGTCGTCGTCCCCACCGGATCGAGCTTGGGGTGCCGCTCCATGAAGAACCCGTCGGGGCTGCGGTTGAGCGAGAACAGCCTGCCGACGTCGGCTGCGTCGCGCGGCGGCTCGATGGCGGTGCACAGGATCACCATGTCGACCGGTATCTCGCGGAACTTGCCGATCAGGGTGTCTTCGCAGCGGACCAGGAGGTGGGGGTCCGATGGGACCTCGGCCGGTGCGGGCACGACTTCGGCCACCTTCCCGCGGATCACCGTCGTGCCCTCGCGCAGCACCCGCAGGTAGAACTCCTCATAGCCCTTCCCGAAGGCCCGCATGTCGATGTAGAACTGGTAGACGTCGGCGCCGGTGCGTTCCTTCACCATGTGGGCGAACTTCAGGGCGTACATGCAGCAGACCCGCGAGCAGTACCGGTTGTAGTGCTCGTCCCTCGAGCCGACACAATGGACGATCCCCACGGCGCGGGGCGGCTGCCCGTTCTTCAACAGCACCTTCCCGCCGGTGGGACCGGTCGAGTTGAGCATGCGCTCGAACTCGACGCTGGTCACCACGTTGTCGTAGCGCCCGTAGCCGTACTGGGTCATCCGCGAGGCGTCGAACGAGGCGAGGCCGGTGGCGACCAGGATCTGGCCGACATCGAGTGTGGTGATCTCGTCCTTCATGTCGAGCCGGACCGCCTGCGGCGGGCACACGTCGGCGCAGGCGCGACACTCCACGCAGACCCCGCAATGGAGGCAGCGTCGGGCTTCGCGTTGCGCTTCATCCGCGGAGAGCCCGAGGTCGACCTCGTCGTAGTCGGCGAGTCTCTCGGCGACGGGACGTTTCGGCATCGCGGCCCTGGGAAGTCGCCCGATGTCTGCGTACGCCGGCGACTGCCGGAAGGGCCGCTCCTCGAACCCGCGTCCGGGGTCTGGCGGCGGCATGTGGCTATCGAAATCGGCGAGGGGCTCACCGCGCAGGTACCTGTGGATGGCCTCGGCGGCCCGTCGTCCCTGGCCCATCGACTCGACGACGGTGCTGGGGCCGATCACCGAGTCCCCTCCGGCGAAGACCCCCGGCATCGTCGTGGCGAGTGACTCCGGGTCGACTTCGAAGGTGTTCCATTTGGTGATGCCCACCGCCGGCGACGCGTCGGGGGGCGAGGTGGTGTCCCACGCTCGATCGGGCCGTTGACTGATGGCCACGATGACCGTGTCGAACTCGCGGTCGTGCTCGCTGTCCTGTACCACCACGGGGCGCGGCCGCCCGCTGGCGTCGGGCTCTCCGAGTTCCATGCGGACACACCGCAGCCCGCGGAGCCGTCCGTCGCGGGTGAGTACCTCGACCGGCGCCGTGAGATAGTCGAACCAAACGCCCTCGGCGACGGCGTCGGCAAACTCCTCCTCGTCGGCGGGCATCTCGGCTCTCGTCCGCCTGTAGAGGACCGTGACTTCGGCACCCTCGCGGCGGGCGGTGCGGGCGGCGTCCAGCGCGGTATTGCCGCCACCGACGACAGCCACCCGGCGACCCGTTGGCTGGGGGAGGCCCAGGTTCATGTTGCGCAGATAGTCGACACCGGCGACCACGCCTGGGGCGTCTTCGCCGGGGATTCCGAGGGGCAGGCCTTCATGTGCCCCGATGCCCAGGAACACCGCGCTGAACCCGAAACCGGTCGAGTCACCGAGCAGGTCCTCGAGTGAGAAGTCCTTGCCGAGCTCGTTTCCGACCCGCATCTCGACGCCCATCCGGCGGATGTAGTCGATGTCGCGTTCGAGGATCGGGCGCGGGCACCGATAGCCGGGTAGACCCACGGCGAGCATGCCTCCGAGCCGGTCATGCTTCTCGAATACGGTGACCGGGTAACCCTCCCGGGCCAGGTCGAAGGCGCAGGTCAAGCCGGCGGGCCCCGAACCGATCACCGCCACCCGCTCCGGGTGGTGGTGCTCCGGTGGGTCGGGCTGCGGCACGGGCTCGTGCTCTCGCTCCCAGTCCATCACGTACCGCTTCAGGGCCCGGATCGCGATCGGTTCATCGACCTTTGCCCGGCTGCAGGCTTCTTCACAAGCGGCGTAACAGACCCGGCCGCAGATGAACGGCAAGGGGTTCTGCCGGCGGATGAGTCGTGCGGCATCGGACAGCCGGCCCGCGGCGACGAGGGACACGTAACCGGCGGCGTTCTGATGGATCGGGCAGGCCTCCATGCATGGCGGCTTGCCCTGCCGATCGATCGTGTAGGTGGCGGGCATCGCCTGGGGGAAGGCCTTGTGGATCGCGGTGCGGTCGCTGAGGAACTCGTTGAAGGGGTCGGGGACCGACACCGGGCACACCTCGACGCAGGCGCCGCACGAAGTGCAGTCCGTGGTGACGTACCGGGCCCGCTGGCGGACCTTCACCTGGAAACTGCCGACGAATCCTTCGACCGACTCGACCTCGAAGACAAAATGATTCGGATGGACGACCACCTTGATAACGGCCTGAACGTCGACGTGCGCAAAGGTCAAGGCCAGGCCGCGCTCGGTCTTCCGCGCCGCCGTGGCC
>JAUYIV010000206.1 GCA_030688105.1 Actinomycetota bacterium
GATCTGCTCGGGGGAGAGGTGGTGGAGTAGTCGGCCGCCCTCCGGGCGGCCTCCGCGATACGCAAGTCCCGGGGTGGCGTGGGCGCGTCCTTTGTAGGCATCTCGGGTCGCGTGGCGGTCGCCGTTCGACGCGATACGCAATACGACCGGTCGCGGCGGGGACTCGGGACGCGTTCTGTCGTATTGCGTATCGCGTATTGCACATCGCGCTCCCGGCCCCTCACTACCCTGCGCACGTGTTCGAAGCTCCCGTTCAACGCCTGATCGACGAGCTGTCCCGGCTGCCCGGAATCGGCCAGAAGTCCGCACAGCGCCTCGCATTTCATGTGCTGCACATCGAAGAGGAGGACGCCCGGCGGCTCGCCGATGCCATCACCTCGATGCGAGAGCAGGTGCGGCTCTGTGCCCGGTGCTTCAATGTCACCGACACCGAGCAATGCTCGATCTGCCGGGACCTGCGCCGCGATCCCGCAGAGGTCTGCGTGGTCGAGCGGGCCCAGGACATCGTGGTGATCGAGCGGACTCAAGAGTTCCGCGGGCGCTATCACGTCTTGGGAGGCGCCATCTCCCCGATCGAGGGGATCGGGCCCGAGCAACTCAGGATTCAGGAGTTGGTTGCCCGGATCGATGACGAGGGCATCAAGGAGATCATCGCCGCCACCAACCCGACGGTCGAGGGCGACACTACGGCGCTGTATCTGGCGCGCCTGCTCAAGCCACTCGGGGTCAAGGTGACTCGGCTGGCGAGCGGCCTCCCCGTGGGGGGCGACCTGGACTACGCCGACGAGATCACCCTGGGCCGCGCCCTCGCCGGACGCTTGGAGCTGTGAGTCGGCCGCCCTTCGGGCGGCCTCCCGCGATGCGCCAGTCCCGCGGCTCGCGGCGGCGCGCCCTCTTATGGCATCTCGAGTCGCGTGGCGGACGCCGCTCGGCGCGATGCGCAATACGCCAGACCGCGTCGATGGCTTGTGCCGCGATCCGTCGTATTGCGTATTGCGTATTGCGAATTGCGGGTAGGCCGGACGTAGTCCGGTCTACCCCTGAATCACGCCGTCGTACGCCGACGTGATCTTGCTGAGGCGGTCGAAGCGGTGATGGGCCCGGATGAATCGGACGGTCCCGGTCTTGGACCGCATCACCACGGTGTGGGTCTCGGCCCCATTGGGGATGAACCGCACCCCGTCGAGCAGCTCGCCGGTGGTGACCCCGGTCGCCGCAAAGAACACGTCCTCGGAGTCCACCAGGTCGTGGATCCCGATGATCTGGTCCAGGTCGAGGCCTGCCTCGTTTGCGTAGTCGCGTTCGGAGTCGTCTCGTGGCCACAGGCGGCACTGGATCTCGCCACCCAGGCAGAGCAGCGCACAGGCCGCGGTGACCGCCTCGGGTGAGCCGCCGATGCCGAAGAGGATGTCGATGCCGCTGTCGGGTACGGCCGTGGCGATCGCACCCGAGATGTCGCCGTCGCGGATCAGACGGATTCGGGCGCCGGCCTTGCGGACCGCGTCTATGTATGGCTGGTTGCGGGGCCGGTCGAGGATGATGGCGGTGAGGTCGTCGATGTCCTTTCCGAGGGCCCGGGCGACCCGGTCGAGGTTGTGGTCGACGGGAGCATCGAGGTCGATCACGCCGGCGGCCTGTTCACCCACCGCGATCTTGTCCATGTAGACGAGACGCCCTGGCGCATACATGGTCCCGCGGCCGGATAGCGCCAGCACCGCGAGGGCACCCGGCATCCCCTCCGCCGTGAGTCGCGTCCCGTCGACGGGGTCCACCGCGACGTCGACGGCCGGGGGGCTTCCGTTTCCCACCCTTTCGCCGTTGGCGAGCATCGGGGCGTCGTCCTTCTCCCCCTCGCCGATCACGACGAGGCCGTCCATGTCGATGGTGTCGAGGATCGCCCGCATGGCATCGACGGCGGCCTGGTCCACGGATTCCTTGTCGCCCCGACCCTGGAACCGGGCGGCTGCCATGGCGGCGGCCTCGGTGACCCTGGCGAGGTCGAGAGCGAGGTTGCGGTCTGCGGGCTCTTCCCGCGGTGTCATGTCGGGACCCTGACCACGATGGCGTCTCCCTGTCCGCCCCCTCCGCACAGCGCGGCGGCTCCGATCCCGCCCCCCCGCTGTCTCAGGGCATTCACGAGGGTGACGACGATCCGGGCACCGGTCGCCCCCAGAGGGTGGCCCAGGGCGACCGCACCGCCATGGACGTTGATCCGATCGTGGGGGATGTCGAGCATGCGGGCCGACCAGAGCGCCACCGCGGCGAAGGCCTCGTTGACCTCGACCAGGTCGAGGTCCGAGGGTGCCAACCCGAGACGCTTGAGCGCGATTCGCAGCGCCTCCGCCGGGCGCTCGTGCAAGGTGGCGTCGGCGCCACCGACCTGCCCGTACCCGAGGATCTCGGCCAGAATCGGGAGACCCGCGGCATCGGCGGCTGCCGAGTCGGCAAGGATCACCGCGGCGGCTCCATCGGAGATCTGCGATGCGTTGCCGGCCGTGATCGTCCCCTTCGGTCCGAACGCGGGGCGGAGCGCGCCCAGTGACGCCTCTGTGGTCTCGTCGCGGATGCCCTCGTCCCGGGTGACCACCAGAGGATCCCCCTTCCGCTGCGGGACATTCACGGGGACGATCTCCCCGTCGAAGCCCGACCCGTCGGCGGCGGCCGCGGCACGACGGTGGCTCTCGGCGGACCAGGAGTCCTGCTCCTCCCGGCCGATGCCGAGTACTGCGTTCTTCACATCCGACGACTCGCCCATCGTGCACTGATCGAAGGCGCACCACAGTCCGTCGTGGGTCATCGAGTCGACGATCGCGGCGTCGCCCATCCGCGCTCCCCAGCGACCGGTGGGAACGAGGTAAGGGGCATTGGTCATCGACTCCATCCCCCCGGCGAGGACGAAGGTGGCTTCGCCGAGCCGGATGTCCTTGTCGCCCATGGCGATCGCGGTCATCCCGGAGAGACAGACCTTGTTGATCGTCGTTGCGGGCACCGTCATCGGGACACCGGCGCGGCTGGCCGCCTGGCGCGAGGTGATCTGGCCCGTTCCGGCTTGAAGGACATGGCCGAACAGCGTCTCATCGATGCGATCGCCGGCCAACCCGGAGCGTTCCAGAGCGCCTGCGATCGCGGCCGCGCCGAGGTCGACGGCCTGAAGCGGCTGGTAGACGCCGCCGAACCGACCGATGGGGGTGCGGGCGATGCCGGTTATGACGGTGGACATTCGCGAAGTCTACGAGGCGGAGAGACCGGGACCGCCTCTCGGAGGAGATCGTTACCCCTTTCCCGTTACCCGTGCGGAGTCCGGATTCTCGGGTAACCGGCAACGGGTAACGGGTAACGCCAAGCGAAGCGCTCGACGGGCGACGGGCGACGGTAGCCTGACGCGGGTGCTTCCCCTCAACGTCCACCACACCGCCATTGCCGTGCGCGACCTCGACGCCGCCCTGGCCGACCTCGAAGCGCAATACGGGGTGACGCCGGCGTATCGCGAGGTGATCGAGGAGCAGGGGGTCGAAGAGGCGATGGTCCCGCTGGGGGGTTCGCACCTGCAACTGTTGATGCCGCTGGGAGAGGACACCCCGGTGGGGCGTTTCCTCGCATCCAGGGGGGAAGGCCTTCACCACGTTGCGCTCCAGGTGGCCGACATCGAGGCTGCCCTCTCTCATCTCACCGACGCCGGCGCCAGGCTGGTCGACGAGAAGCCGCGGATCGGGGGGGGCGGGCACCGGATCGCGTTCGTACACCCCAAGGCGCTCGCCGGGACCCTCATCGAGCTGGTGGAAGTGTCGTGAAGATCGACCATGGAGGACCGATCGGCCCCCTCGAGGCGGCGGCGGTCCTCGCCGTGCTCGCACGGTTCGAGGAAGAGCAGGCGTACCTCCGGTCGATCGCCCCACAGCCCCTGCGTCAGAGCAAATGGGTGATGTCGGGGCGGCCCCGGGCGGTGACCCCGCGTTCTGTTACCCGCCCGGCCCCTGAGGGAGGCGGATGGGGCCTCGAAGAGAGCGATACGGAGCCGCCCACTCCGGCCTGATTCGACGGCCCCGCGGCTGACGCCCCATCACGGCGGAGGGGAGAGGGGGCCTGAGGCTACGGTGGCCGAGCTGCGTTCA
>JAUYIV010000214.1 GCA_030688105.1 Actinomycetota bacterium
GCGGCATCGGGTTCACCTGGGAGCACGACGCCCACCTCTATTTCAAGCGGGCCAAGACCGACGAACTCCTCTTCGGGAGTCCGGCCTTCCACCGCTCCGTGCTGGCGGACCGCCTCGGGATCTAGTGCCCCGCGGCGAGCCCGCTCAGCCGCTCACCGACTCGGCGAGCTGCGTGATCGCCTCCGGCGGCAGCTCGCCGGTGAGCCGCCCGGCAACGGTGCCGTCGGCACCGACGAACACCCAGAAGGGGAAGGCGTTCAGGCCAAAGGCGTCACCCACCGAGAATGCCAGGTCGTCGGCGATCACGGGGGCGGTCCATCCCTCGTCGGTTAGCCATCTGGAGGGCGGGAAGTTGGGCCGGGTCTCTGCGGTGCCCGTGGCCACCGAGTAGAGGTCGACGCCGTCGGGCTTCAACCCGTCGTTCACCCATTGCTGCACCACGGGCACCTCGGCCTGGCAATGCGAGCACCAGTGGGCCAGAAAGATGATGATCTTCGGCCGTCCGTCGTTCGTGATCGATACCGGGTCGCCCTCGAAGTCGGCCCCCTCGACCGTCGGGGCGGCCATGCCGACGGCGGGGTCGATCGGAGAGTCGTCCAGGCGGGGCAACGCAGTGCCGGCAATCACGGGTTCACCGAACTGCCCGGAGTCGCCGCCCCGGTCGATCGTGAGCACCACGATCGTGATCAGGCCGATGGCGATCAGCCCCCCGATGACGGGCAGCCACGGGAATGGGCGGCCTCGGGCCTGCGGCCGATTCGTCATTGGTCCTCCTCCGATGAGACGGAAACGTGACCCATCGTCGATCCCGGCGCCAGGGCCAAATGGCCGGGCCGATCCAGGGCAAGTACGGCGACGATCGTGGCGAAGCATGCGAGAGCCATCAGGGGGATCGAGACGAAGTCGAACTTCCACACATAGGCCGCGCTGCACGGGGCGAACACGTTGCACGATCCGACGTCGAGGTCGGGGAAGTGCTGGATCGTGTAGTGGTACGTGGCGATGAGGCCTCCGATGATGGCCAGGGGGAACACGTACTTGCGGACTCCGTCGTCGCTCCTGAAAGCGGCGATCCCCAGGATGATCGCCAGCGGATACATCGCGATCCTCTGGTACCAGCAGTAGTCGCAAGGCGTGAAGCCGGCGATCTCGGAGTAGTAGAGGCTGCCCAGGGTGGCGATCAGTGCGACGAGCCAGGCGATCCACAGGCCTTGACCGTGGACCGATCGGGCTACTCCCTCGAGGCCCGCCGCGGCGCGATCCGACACGAGAGAGGCAATCCATAGGACAATGAGAGCGATGACCAGCGATCCGAGGACGAGCGTGCCCACGGCGAAGAACGTCGACACCGTGTTGACCGACATGGGGAGCACCTCGTGTGCGAGAGTCGGTGGCCGAGATTACCGTTGCCTCTCATGTGCCCTGCCAAACAAGACGATGAAGACGCCATGAACGTGATGAGATGGAACGGTCAGCCGGTGCCCGTCGACGGGTGGTGGATCGATCCGCACGGCCATCGTCTCTTCCTGCGCGCCGGCGACCTGACGCCGATCTGCCCACGGTCCGGCCCGGCAACGGTGGCATGGACCCTGGTGCGCGGGGTCACCCGCCTCCGGCGGCCCCCCGGTTGACAGTTGACAGCAAGAAGGCCCACCAGTTCTCAATGTCCACTGTCAATTGTGAACTGTGAACTGCGAACTCGATCTGAGCCCGCTCGGGCTCGCGTACCATTGCAGCCATGGGTGCAGTCGCGATCGGTGCCCTTCTCGTCGCAGTCCTTCTGGCGATCGTCGCCCTGATGCTCTGGCAGAGCGCCCGCCGGAGCCCGCTCGACGATCCCGCCGAATACGTCGTCGGTGAAGCCACCGGCTATGTCTACGAGCGGCTCTCCGATCGCGCCCTGGGGGGTATCGACCCCGACGACGTCCGTCTGATCCTCGAGTGGCAGCTGCACTATCACCAGGTGGTCGCCCCCCGGGAGAGCGGCACGCGTCCCGTCCTCGGCAGTGGCGACTCGATCGAGTACATCACCCAACGCGCCGCGGAAGAGGGCAGATCGTTCGATTATCTCGACATCGCCGAGGTGATCGCCGCCGACACCGAGTACCTGGTATCGATCGGTGCCGTCGGTGAGCCCGTGGAGGAATCGTGAACGTCCGCTGCGGCCGGTGCGGCTCCCAGTTCGACGTCCCGGGCGTCGGACGGCATGTCTGCCCGGTGTGCGGAACCCCGAATGAGGTGCGTCCCGCCGGAAACCCTGGCGGCATCGAGACACCCCCGGCTCCACCGCCCCCCCAGGATCGACCCTCCCCACGGGTGATCTGCCCGGGTTGTGGCTACAAGTTCATCGTCGGGAAGGTCGACACCGCGCCCTGCCCCAACTGCGCGACACCGGTTAGCGTGACCGGCGTGGCCGACGAGGGAGGCGACGCCGCCGAGGAGGTTGAGGGAGAGTGAATCGGGACCGCTGGGAAGAGCAGTATCGCAAGGCGCCGAAGCGTCGCGACCGCTGGGTCACGCTGTCCTTCGAAGAACTTCCCGCCATCGGCTTGCCCGCCGACGAGCCCCCCGAGGACCTCGGGTATCCCGGCTACTTCCCCTACACCCGGGGCATCCACGTCACCGGATTCCGCGGCAGGCAGTGGACCATCCGGCAGTTCGCCGGCTTTGCCGGGGTCGAGGACACCAACGCCCGCTTCCGCCACCTTCTCGAGCAGGGCCAACATGGCCTGAGCGTCGCGTTCGACATGCCCACACTCATGGGCCTCGACAGCGACGACACCATGGCCCTCGGGGAGGTCGGTCACTGCGGAGTGGCCGTCGACTCCGCCGACGACATGGCCACTCTCTTCGCGGAGATCCCGCTCGGCGAGGTTTCGGTCTCGATGACCATCAACGGGCCCGCGCAGATCCTCTTCGCCTTTCTGCTCGTCGCCGCAGAGGAGCAGGGCGTCGACTGGCAAGACCTCCGCGGCACCCTCCAGAACGACATCCTCAAGGAGTACATCGCCCAGAAGGAGTGGATCTACCCTCCCGAACCGCACCTTCGGCTCATCACCGACATGATGGAGTTCTGCACCACCGAGGTGCCGCAGTGGAACACCATCTCGGTGAGCGGGTATCACATTCGCGAGGCGGGGGCCAACGCCCATCAGGAATTGGCTTTCACGCTGGCCGACGGGTTCGCCTACGTCGAGGCGGCGATGCGAAGGGGGATGGCCGTAGACGACTTCGCCCCGAGGCTCTCGTTCTTCTTCGACGCCCACATCGACTTCTTCGAGGAGATCGCCAAGTTCCGGGCCGCCCGCCGGATCTGGGCGCGCTGGATGCGCGACCGCTACCGCGCTCAGGACGAGCGCTCCCTGAAGCTGCGCTTCCACACCCAGACCGCCGGAGTGTCGCTCACCGCCCAACAACCGGACAACAACGTGGTCCGCACCGCCGTCGAGGCGCTTGCTGCGGTCCTGGGTGGGACACAGAGCCTCCACACCAATGCCCTCGACGAGGTGTACGCCCTTCCCACCGAGCGTGCCGCCGAGATCGCGCTGCGCACTCAGCAGGTGCTCGCCGACGAGACCGGCGTCGGCGATGTCATCGATCCTCTCGGGGGGGCGTGGTTCGTCGAGGCGATGACGGACCGCATGGACGCCCGGGTGGAGGAGATTCTTCAGCACGTCGACCGGATGGGCCGCGGCTCGATGCTCGACGGGGTTCTCACCGGTATCGAGGAGGGTTGGTTCCAGGGTGCAATCGCCGACTCCGCCTACGAGTTCGAAAAGGCGCTCGGATCCGGTGAGCGGGTCGTCGTCGGCGTCAACAAGCACGCCGCCGAGGACGAGGAGGAGTTGGACATCCTCCGCATCTCCGGAGACGTGGAGAAGACCCAGCGCCGCAGGATCCAGAAGTTGCGAGAGGGACGCGACGAGGCCGCGGTCGAGGCGGCGCTGGCGGCACTCGTCGAAGCCGCCGGTGGTGACGGCAACCTCATGCCCCTGATCGTCGAGGCCGCCCGGAAGCGCGCCACCGAGGGCGAGATCGCCGGGGCGCTCAAGGGCGTGTTCGGTGGGTATCGAGAGCCGCCGAGGGTATGAAGCCGTTGCCCGTTACCCGTTGCCCGTTGCCCGTTGCCCGTTCACCCGTTTCGGGACAGAGCCACCGCATGGGTCGGACTGCTGGCCGCGGAGGAGTCGTCATGAGTGACCTCATTCGGTCACGCTTGGTCGAGTTCCTCGTATACACCGCTCTCGCCATTTCCCCGGACAAGATCCTTTACCCGCGGCTGGATCCGGCCCCGCCCCCCGCCGCGGTCCTGCCGGTAGGGGACCCGACGCCGGGGATCGGCGCCTTCCGTGGGTAGGGCGTCGGACCGCTCCGAAGCGGGGAGCGGGATGTCACCCTCGGTTCACCACCGCGGGACGAACCAAAAGCCCCGATCTCGCAAGTGCACGGAAAGTGATCGGACGTTTCCGGCCGAAGGCCGAGGGCCGAGGGCTGATGGCTTGGATCCGTCAGCGAGACAGGAACCATCGGTACTAATGGTGACGCGCCGCTCTGCGAGCGGACGCATGATCCTCGCCCTTCTCATCGTCTCGATCCTCCTCATCTCTTGCGACGACGGAGGCGTCGAACCGGTGCGGTTTGGCAAAGGCGAGGTACCCGGCTCGGTTCCGGCAGACTTCCCGGTCCCGCCCCACGGCGTGATCGGGGCCACGATGGTCGACACCATCAACCACCGGACCGAGTTCTCGGTCAATGTCGAGTCCGATTTGCTTTCACTGGTGCAGTTCTTCACGATCGGGCTGGTGAACGAGGGTTACGTCGTCGACCGATCCGGAAGCCTGGGTCAGACCACCTGGGAGATCGGGTTCAGCCGTGGCGAGCTCTCGGGCACGATTTTGGTGAGCTCCGACGGCGGCGGGTTGTCCCAGGCCGTCGTGAGCATGAACGCGACCTGACGGTGGGGCGACTTCGCAGATTTCCCAATCACCGGTTCGTCGGGACCCGCGACGACATGGTGGTGCACGACTGTGACGACGAGGCGCGGTTTTCAGCCCTGGAGGCCCGGGTGGCGGCCGACGACCTGGAGAGGCGCAACCTGCTTGCCGGCTTCGGGCCGGACACCCTTGCCGAGGCCCGTAACCGAGGGTTCTCGGCGCGGTGACCCGATTCGTCGACTTCCACGTGCACCCCCCGCTCAAGGAATTTCTCGATGGTGCATTCGGTCCGTTCATCGAAGGGCTCCGGGCCGAGTTCGACGCCGACATCTCACCGATGACGATCGATGAGATCGCCGATCACTATCGGTCGCTCGACGGGATCGCCGTGCTGCTGGCCTGGGATGCGGAGCGGGCCACCGGTCGGCCCGCCTTCACCGGCGCCCGCGTCGCCGAATTGGTGGCGGAGCACCCCGACGTCTTCGTCGGCTTCGGATCCGTCGACCCGGTCAACGGAGCGGCTGCAGTCGCCGGGCTGCACGAGGCGGCGCGGCTGGGGCTCAAGGGCCTGAAATTCCATCCGCCCGCACAGCGCTTCTCACCGGCGGATCGGCGGTTGTACCCGGTGTGGGAGGCGGCCGCATCACTCGAGCTGCCCGTCCTCATCCACACCGGCTACACGGCCCTGGGGGCCGGCCTGCCCGGGGGAGGGGGGATCGAGCTCTCGTACGGTGATCCGACCCTGATCGAGCGCGTTGCGGTCGATCTCCCGTCCCTGAAGATCGTGCTGGCGCACCCTTCGTGGCCGTGGCAGGAGCAGGCCATCGCCATCGCCCGCCACAAGCCGAACGTGTATCTCGAGCTGTCGGGCTGGTCGCCGTCGAGGTTCCCCGAGTCGCTCATCGAGGCCATCAAGGGCCCGCTCCTCGAGCGAACCCTGTTCGGCACCGACTTCCCTTTCCTCACGCCGGAGCGCTGGATGAAGTCATTCGAGCGGCTGGGCTTCTCCGACGATGCGACCGACCGGATTCTGCGCGCCAACGCGGTCGAGCTCCTGGGGTTGGAGACGCACGCGTAATCCCTTGCCCGTTGCCCATCACCTGCCATCTGTGCGTCTTCCCCCGGCTCCCGGGGGGAGTCCCCGAAGGGGGAGGGGGGCGGCTGACCCTCCGGGCGAGCCTGGACCCGTGCGAAGCAAGGCCCGGCCGAGGACGGCGAAGTCCGTGCCGGCAGCCGGAAGCGGGCAGCCGGAAGCGGGCAGCCGGCAACCGGCTATCCGAAGTGCTCCACCAGCGCCTTCCCCACCGCCTCCTCCCGAAAGAAGAAGAAGTGGTCGCTCCCCTCCACGACCTCGAGTCGGGCCCCGATCGAGTCGGCATAGGAGCGCAGGTCGTCGACTCTCGTGAACTGGTCCCGATCGCCGATCACGAACAGGCGGCCCGCCGGCTCCAGCTCACCCGGTTCGGGGAGCAGGCGGCCCCGATCGTCGGGGAACCACACCGGTGGGGCGATCCCGGCGTACTCGAACCGTGAGGCTGTCTGCGCCTGCCATCGCAACGCCACCACCCCGCCGAACGACCATCCCGCAACCCCGGTCTTCAAGTCGGGATGGGTATCCCGAGCGGTGCGGACCGCCGCGTCGACGTCGGCGACCTCTTCGGTGCCATCGCCCATCACTCCTTGCGACCGCCCGACACCGCGGAAGTTGAAGCGGAGCACGGCCAGCCCGGCGTCGCTCATCGCGCCGGCCAGGCTCTTGAGGAGCGGGGCGTTCATCGTGCCTCGCTGCCTCGGATCGGGGTGACAGAGGACCACGGCGCCTCTTGGTGTCTCGGGGGTCGACCACGCCGCCTCGAGGGTCAGCCCGTCGGCCGTCTCAAAGGTGGCGGTCACAAGACGCCGATCAGTAACCAGGTGAGCGAGGCGCCCAGGATCGTCATCGCGGTGACGAGTGCGGCGATGATGAGGTACCGCGTCTGCACCCGGCGAGGGTACTCCGGCCACCGAGGGTGGCATGTGTCCCCTCGGCCGAGAGCCTGCGGCAACAGGCTCGCCTCCGGGGGGAGATTGAACCTGCGACCCATTGGCGCACGCTCTAACCTCACGAAGCACCGATTCCGGAGGCTTCTTGCACGACGTCGTGATCATCGGCGGTGGACCGGGCGGCTATTCCGCCGCTCTGTACGCCCACAATTTCGGCCTTTCGGTGGCGCTGGTCGAGCGGGACAAGGTGGGAGGAACCTGCCTGCATCGCGGCTGCATCCCGGCAAAATCCTGGCTGAACACCGCCGAGGTCTTCCATCAGGTGGCCCACGCCGGCGACCACGGGGTGATCACGTCGGCACCCTCACTCGACTGGGGAAAAGCCCTCGATCGCAAGGGCCGTGTCGTCAATCAGCTGTT
>JAUYIV010000218.1 GCA_030688105.1 Actinomycetota bacterium
CAGGCGGAGGCGATGAGACCGACGACGAGAATCCACGAGGGCAACCGGTGCACCGGTACGAGGGTAACGAGCATCGAGCGACAAGCGACCAGCGACGCCTCAGATGGTCACACCACGCGATTGACCCACTCGCCTTCTCCCCGATACGCCGCCAGGTTGCGGGCGAAGAGCGCGGCGAGCCGTTCGCCATAACGCGGGGACAGACCCGCCAGGTGCGGCGAGATGAGGATCCCCGGCGTGTCCCACAGCGGTGAAGACGGCGGAAGCGGCTCGGTGTCGAACACATCGAGGGCCACGCCTCGGAGCGTCCCGACGCTCATGGCCTGGACCAGGGCGTCGGTGTCGATCACCGAACCCCGTCCGACGTTGACGAGCCACCCGCCCCGCAGCGCCTCCAACTCCGACGCTCCCACGATGCCGCTGGTTTCGGGGGTCCCTGGCAGCGTGATGACGACCGCATCGGCGTCACGGAAGATCTCGAGCGTCGCTTCGGGCGACAGCACTCGATCGGCGACCCCGTCGTATGAGGCGGGATTTTGCTTGGTGCCGATCACCCTCATACCGAACCCGGCGGCACGTCGCGCCACCCCCTCCCCGATCACGCCGAGACCGAGCACCCCGAGCGTCATCTCGTGAAGCTCGGTCACCTCAGTCCTCGTCCAGTGCTTCGCGGCCTGATTGGCAACGGCGGTGGCGATCCCGCGGGTCATTGCGAGGAGCAACCCGAGGGCATGCTCGGACACCTGCGTCTCGTGGATCCCGCGGGCCGAGGTGAGGACGATCCCTCTCTCGCCGAGGGCCTCCACGGGGAACTGATCGGTCCCTGCCGAGACGGACTGGATCCACCGCAACGAGGAGCCCAGCCATCCTTCCTGCCACAAGAAGGTGACCACGACGGGGACGCCCTCCACCGCCGCGGGCATCTCGTCTGGCGACCGGACGATCGTGGGGTCGACGCCCGGCACCGCGGCGACGGCCTCGGCTACGCCGGTACCGCCGAGCGGGCCGACGACGACGCGAATCGGATCAACCACGGGACCGCGAAACTAGTCCGGGGCTCAGGCGGCTCGCCGAAGAGATCGGCGATCGCTCAGAGCACGGTTCCCAGCTGGCCGAACGCCCACCAGAGCACCACACCCAGCGCGATCAGCACCGCCGAGGTGCGGGTGAATCGACCCAGGGTGAGCCCGGGAGCAGTCACCGGCAACGGCCCGGACGAGTAGACGACCGCCTGCGTGTATTCAGGAAACACGAGACCGGAGCGAGCCCCCCGGGCGGGCTCGGCGCTACCCGGATCACGCCTTTGGGGCGGCTTGGTCTTGCGAACGCCCAGACGCTCGAACGGGTCGGCAGGCGGGTCGTAAGTCTCGAGGTGCACCATGTGCTCCCCACCCGCGGTGCTCGCCGCCGAGGCGGCCTCCCCCTCCTGCTCGAGCCAGATCCGGGCACGCTCGGGACGAGTCCCGAGCACTCGAGCGGCGACACGAATCGTCGCCAAAGAGGGGAGCGACTCGCCCCGCTCCCAGCGAGCGATGTCGGACGGAGGCACCCCCATCGCCGCGGCGAGGCGGCCCTGCGTCCATCCCAGGTCGAAGCGCCGCTGGCGAAGCGACTGTCCGAAGCGCGGCCGGACCGCTTTCTCCACTCCCACGAATCGAAGCGTATCGGAACCGAGACCACCATGCGTGGCTGAGACGACAACGGAGTGCAGCAGTCGGTGGAAGACCCCGCGGGGGGGCAGAGAACGCGCCCAGCCGCCAGGCAGGCCCGGCGCTACCTTGATCGGCGATCCCGCGACAAGAAGTGGATCTCACCGGGTCGGATCGGGCGAACGGGGAACGATGCAGACACGGATACGCCTGCTGGGCGCGGTGACGGCCGCCAGCCTGCTCATCTCCGTGACCGCGATGGGAGTGCTGGAACGCGGCACGAACCCCGACATCGACAACTGGTTCGACGTGATCTGGTGGTGGGTCGTGACCAGCACGACCGTGGGATACGGTGACATCGTCCCGGTCACGGTGGCCGGCAGGGCCTTCGCCGTCCTCACCGTCGTCACCGGCTTCTACGTGTTCACGAGCATGATCGCGATCGTCGCAGAGACGACCCACGGGTTCGTGGACCGGCACCGCTCCGGGAGGGCGCAGGTCAGAGCCGCCAACCACATTCTCATCTGCGAGTACACCGCGATGGCGGACGAGTTGATCCAGAGCCTCCCCAAGATCCCCGAGT
Organism: Actinomycetota bacterium; assembly: GCA_030688105.1. Lineage (GTDB taxonomy): Bacteria > Actinomycetota > Acidimicrobiia > Spongiisociales > UBA11373 > JAUYIV01. Next base: position 2,233 of record JAUYIV010000218.1, read on the forward strand.
TGTCGCATTTCCGGGTGGTGGTGGCATCGGACCTCGTGGAGCGAAACCCGTACCCGCAGCACGCGTTCGTACAAGGCGTACCCATCAATCCGGCGGTGTTACGGCAGGCGAACTGTGCCAGGGCGGCGCTGGTCTTCATCTTCGCCAACTTCCGCTTCGCCGATCCCGACGTCAAGACGTTGCACATCGCGTCGCGGGTGCGGGACCAGAATCCCGACGCAATCGTCTTCGTCGAGATCGTGGACGTCGAAGGCGAGCTCATGGAGCACGTTCCCGATGATCTCGTCGTCGTGTCGAGTCGACGAGCCATGCAGTACGTGCTGGAGCACAAGCCGGTCAACCCGCTCCAGTGGTTGGACGAGGGGAGCCGCCAGAAGCTGCTGCTGCGGCTGCCCCCAGCGCCAGGAAGGGGCGAGACCGACACGCGAGCCTGAACCCCGGCACGGCCCGGCGACACGCGGCGTTGCGGCCCAGGGCGGTCGTGCGATACCTTCTCGGCCGGAGGCGTCCGAGCGCCTGGTGGGCTCCCCGGTCTTCAAAACCGGTGGCGGGCCTGATCGGTCCGCAGGGTTCGATTCCTTGCGCCTCCGCTGTGCTCATTCCCGGGCCGACTTCGCCGCCTTTGGTGGCGAACAGACGCCGGTCGGCCCTTCCTCCGCCAATGGGGCCCCAACCCATCGCGCCCGTGGTGTGCCCGGGCCGACTTCGCCGCCTTTGGCGGCGAACAGACGCCGGTCGGCCCTTCCCCGCCAATGGGGCCCAGACCAGAACTCCCCTTGGTGTCCGCCAGACAGCACACAATCCGGTGGTCCCAATCGAGTTGGTTACAGGTCGGTCGCGGTGACCCTTGTTTACGACCGACTCGCCCTGGCGACCGACACGACACCGATCATTATGAGTCCGACACCGACGGCCGTGACGATGTATCCCGGCCAAGGGTTCTTGACCACATTGGACACGATTGCGTTGTGGAGGCGCGCATCCCACGTCATCACCACACCAGCGACTCCAGCCACAAGGCCGACCGCGAGGCAGAGCCACCCGAGCACCCTGGTCCTACCCCGCTGCTCGGTGTCTCTCACGGGTCCAGCGTAGATCCGATCGTGGTGTGTCGATCGTAAGACCGTGGCGAGATCCGGAAGACGTGGAGCGGGCGACGATTTGAGGACGGGCGACGGGCCTGAGTGGTCGTTCCTCTCCCGCCGAGGCCTCTCTCGGTCTCTTGCGGGAAGCGGGAGGCGGGAAGCGGGAGGCGGGCAGCGGGAGTAGTCACCAAGATCCCTCCGGAATGACCCCGCCGGGGCGGCTGGCGCTTGCTACTGTTCCCCGGTCGCAAACCAACTCTGGAGGCACCCGATGCACGGGGCAGCATCGTTCGTTCTGAATCGGCGCACTCGCGCCACCTTCCCCTGGCTGTTGTTGCTGCTCGTGGCGTTCGTCCTCGCCGGCATGCAGCCGGCCGGCGCCGCGCCCGACGACAAGTCGTACTCCGCCGCGGTCGATCTCGATCGGGTGTGTACCTCCGACACCGTGACGCTGACGTTCACGTTCATGAACACGTCGGGGACCTCGACGCAGCGGATGCGTGGTGCCAAGGTGACCGCGCCCGCCGGCTACACCGATCTCATCGCGGCCACCCCGGTGGCCAGCGGAGATCAGGAGTGGTTGTCGAACGTGGACGGCAACACCGTCACCATCGTCGCCGACACCACCACAGGCATGGACGAGGGTGTCCCGCCCCAACAGTCGGTGTCGGTGGCGGTGACCCTCACCGCGCCCTCCCAGCCGCTGAGCGCGGTCTTCGCCACCCAGGCCGACCAGAACTCCAATTTCGGGGGCGGCGGCAACGCCTTCGTGAACAAGACCCCGGGCGAGCCCAGCGTCGCGGCCGTCGATTGCGAGCTGGTCCTCGAGGCCACCCCGGACCCGGTTTTGGCAGGGTCGGACGTGACCATCGATGCCGCGGTGGTCGACAGTGCGGGCCCGGACGATGGGCCGCCCGTTCTGAGCTTCTCCGGAACCTTGAGCTTTGCGGTGGACGCCTCGACCGCGGGATGCGCCTTCCCGGAATCGGGGACCACGGCCATCACTGCCGGGCAGGGA
>JAUYIV010000220.1 GCA_030688105.1 Actinomycetota bacterium
TACAGCCTGGGAATCAGGTAGGTGACCGTGGTCTTGCCGGCGCCGCTGGGACCCACCAGGGCGACCAGTTCGCCGGGGTTCACGTCGAAGTCGAGGTGGTCGATGGCGCGCGCCCGGCCTTTGCGCTCCCCGACCGCGACCGTCGCCCCGGTCTCGTGATAGGACCGCCACGAGAACCGCTCCACCGACTCCAGACCCGTCGGCACCGCGGTGCGGTAGTCGAAGGCGACGTCGTCGAAGGTGACCCGGCCCTCCACCCGGTCGAGGCGCACCGCACCCTCGGGTTCGTCGATGTCCCGGGCCAGATCGAGCACCTCGAACACCCGCTCGAAGGAGACGAGCGAGGTGGCCAGCTCCACCCGGGCATTGGACAGCGCCGCCAGCGGCCCGTACAGCTCGGCCAGATACGCCGACAGCGCCACCACCGTGCCGACGGTGAGCGCCCCCCGGATCACCAGCACCGCGCCGAACCAGAAGACCAGCGCCGTCCCCAGGGCGCTGACGATGCCGAGGGCCATGAAGAACCAGCGGCCAATCAGCGCCCGGCGCACCCCCAGGTCGCGCACCCGGGAGGCGTGGCCGGCGAAGCGACGGTCCTCGTCGGAGGTCCGCCCGAAGAGCTTCACCAGGAGGGCGCCGCTCAGGTTGAGAGTCTCGTTCATGGCGGTGTTCATCTCGGCGTTCGCCTTCATCTGATCGCGGGTGATGCGCCGCAACACCCGGCCCACCCGACGGCTCGGGTAGATGAAGAGCGGGAGGATCGCCACCGCGGCGAGGGTGAGGCGCCACTCCAGGCTGAGCATCACGATGAGCGTCGCCACCGCGGCGAACGAGTTCGCCGTGACCGAGACCAGCGTGCCGGTGACCGCCGACTGGGCGCCGACTACGTCGTTGTTGAGCCGGGACATCAATTCGCCGGGACGGGTGGTGGTGAAGAACCCGAGCGACATCCGCTGCAGGTGCGAGTAGACGTCGGTGCGCAGGTCGAAGATGATCCCCTCTCCCGCCTTCGCCGACGCCCACCGCTGCAACACGCCCACCATGCCGTTGATCAGTGGCACGGCGACCATCAGCAGGCCGAGGAAGGTGACCCGGCTCAGGTCCTCGTCGGGGATCGCCCGGTCGATCAGATCCCGCATCAGCAGCGGAGGGACCAGCGAGACCAGGGTGATGACGACGATCGTCACCAGGATCAGGGCGAGCAGGCCGCGGTACGGCTTGGCGTAGCGCAGGACGCGGCGCAGCAAGGCCCGGTCGAGGTTCGGCCGATCCTGCTCCTCGTCGTACTGGATGTACGACCACCAGCTGCCACCGTGGAACATTCGCTAGGGGAACCTATTCGACGCGTTCGATCTTCCTGGTGTCGGAGAGGCGACCAGCGACCGGCGACCAGCGACTGGCAGGAAGGGGCCCAGGCTCCACGGGTCGCGTTCGGTCTGAGGACTCCCGGGAATGCCACTCTGGCGACGGTCCCGTACGCCGGCCGAGTCCACCAATTCCGGCAACCGAGACCCGTGGTCTACTGACTGATCCTCACCAGCAGGTCCAGCGGGATCGTGGACTCCGCCATGGCGAAGCAGGCCTGCTCCAAGATGCCCCGCCGACAGAAGAGCTGATACACGTAGTCGCCGTGGGCCCAGGTGAGCTCTTGGCCCTCGGCCATCTGGAACGAGAAGATCTCGTCCTCGGAATCGCCGGTGAACGTGTTCAGGCCGACGCGCAGGACCGCGAGCTGGGCTTCGGCGCGAGGCACGGTGTACGGCTCCCCGGCCCAGAGGCCGAAGGCGGCCGCCGTCGATGGATCGAGGCTGGCGGTCACGGTGTCGTAGACCATCTGGCTGGTGACGTGGGTGATCGCCGCAGGCACGAGCTGCGGGAACTGCACGCCAGGCAGCGAGTGGGCGATCTCCCGCCGGGTGGCCTGTACGAATGGATCTACCTGATCGCCCCGGAGCCAGACGGCGATGATCGTGTCGTCGCGGCCGAGGCTGGCGGTGAGTGCATCGAGTCCGTCGTTGTGCCAGGCGACGTCGGTGACCCCCTTGAGGCGGAGATCGGTGCTGCCGGAGGGCGTGGTCGAGGTGGTGGTCGAGCGATCGCCGTGAACGACTCGTTCGGAGAGGTCCCCCACCCCACCGAGGGCGTCTCCACACGCCGAAACGACGAGCGCCAGCGCGGCCAGCGCGGCCACGCGCCTCAGGGATGCTTGGGATGAACGCCTCATGCCTCACCTCGAGCCGCCCGGCCGGCGGACCGCCCCGATTATCGTCGGCAGACCGCCGTACGCACCTGAGTACCCTCGCTTGATGCTCCGCGTCATCTCCGAGCGCTTCGGCGCCCCCCTGTTCGACACCGCCTTGTCATCGGCGCTGCTGCGCCGCGTCGACTAGGGGGATCTCCCGGCCACGCTGCGGCTCTTCGTGCCAGAGCGGATTGTCGCCTTCGGCAGGCAGGACCGGGCCCGTCCCGGATATCTCGAGGCGGTGGCCGCGGTGCGCGACCAGGGTTTCGAGGCGGTGGAGCGGCTTGCCGGAGGCCGCGCCGCGACCTTTCACGAGGGGACGCTGGCGTTCGCCTGGTCGGCACCAACAGATCGGCCCCGCGAGACGATCACCGAGCGATTCGATGCCCTCGCCTCCATCATGGTCGAGGCCTTCACCTCTCTCGGAGTGGATGCCCGAATCGGAGAGGTGGCCGGTGAGTACTGCCCGGGCAGGTACTCGGTCAATGCGGCCGGGCGTCGCAAGCTCATGGGCGTCGGACAGCGCCTGCTGAGGCGGGCGGCGCACCTCGGCGGCGTGATCGTCGTCGACCGTGCCGACCTGGTGAACCTGCCGCTGGTGCCCGCCTATCGGGCGCTCGGCTACCAGTGGGACCCGTCCGCCACCGGCGCCATCGCCGACGAGGTGCCGGCCGACGTCGAGTCGGTGAAGCGGGCGGTCCGCGCCGCCTTCGAGGCTGCCGGCCACGAGCTGGTGGACGCCACGGTGGATGCGGACACCGCGGCCCTCGCCGAGGCGATGATCGACGAGCACGACCCGACGATAGCTTGACGCCATGCGGCTCCTCGTCGTCAACGGACCGAATCTCAACCTCCTCGGCACCCGGCGGCCCGATGTCTATGGCGATGCGACGCTCGGCGAGTTGGAGATGCGGTGCCGCGACTGGGGACGAGCCCTCGGCTTCGAGGTCTCGACATTCCAGTCGAACCACGAGGGGGCGATCATCGACCGCCTCCACGCGGCGATCGGCGACGCCGGCGGAATCGTCATCAACCCGGGGGCACTCGGACACACCTCCTACGTGCTTCACGATGCCATCGAGGCGACCGCGATCCCCGCGGTCGAGATCCACATCTCGGACGTGACCTCGCGCGAGGCGTGGCGAGCCGAGTCGGTCATCCGCCCGGCATGCATCGGCGCAATCTGGGGCAAGGGGATCGAGGGGTACCGGGAGGCCATGGAGATGCTGGCGGAGCATCTCCGCTGACCGCTCACCGCCAACCGCCAACCGCCGGAGGGGCGCGCGCACCCCGCTTGCTGCACGCTGATGGCGGCTACTCCACCGCCTCACGCCATCGGGTCAGGCCCTCCTCGAGCTCATCGTCGGAGAGGGCGAACGTGAGCCGGCAGTATCCGGGTGCCCCGAACGCCTCGCCGGGAACGATGGCGATATCGGCGACTTCGAGCAGCGCCGCCGCCAGGTCCTCCGACGTCTCCACGCGGCGTCCCCCGATCTCCCGGCCCAGTAGACCCTCGACCGAAGGAAATGCGTAGAAGGCGCCATGGGGCTCGACGGCCTCGACCCCGGGGATCTCGTTGAGCATGCGGTGCATGGTCCGCCGTCGCCGGTCGAACGCCACCCTCATCTGGGCGACGGGGTCCATCGGCCCGGTGACCGCGGCGAGCGCAGCCCGCTGTGACACATTGGCGACGTTCGAGGTGGAGTGCGATTGAAAGCGTCCGACCGCGGCGGCCACCTCGGTGGGGGCGATGAGCCACCCGACCCGCCACCCGGTCATGGCGTAGGTCTTGGCCACCCCGTTGATCACGACGCAACGCGGCGCGACCGCTGGTACCTCGACGGGCATCGACGAAAACACCGCATCCCCGTACACGAGGTGCTCGTAGATCTCGTCGGTCATCACCCACAACTCACGCGCCGCCGGCCCACCGGCCGATGGCCTCGACCTCATGGCGCGGATAGACGGCGCCGCTCGGGTTGGACGGCGAAACGAAGACAAGCGCCTTCGTCCGCCCGGTAACGGCGGCTTCGAGCCGATCCACCGAGACCCGGAAACCCTCGGCGGCCCTCGTCGGGATGACTCTGGGCACCCCTCCGGCGAGCGCGATCGCCTCGGGGTAGGACACCCAATAGGGCGCCGGGAGCAGTACCTCGTCCCCGGGATCGAGTAGGGCGGCGAACCCTCCGAAGATGGCGCCCTTGCCCCCGTTGGTGATGACCACCTGGTCGGGATCCACCTCGTATCCGCTGTCGCGTCGAGTCTTCGCCGCCACCGCCTGGCGCAGGGCAGGGAGCCCGGCGGCGGGGCTGTAGCGGTGGTTGACGGGATCGGCGCACGCTGCCTGCGCCGCAGCCACGATGTGTGCCGGCGTCGGGAAGTCGGGCTCCCCGGCCCCGAAACCGATCACCTTTCGCCCCGCGGCCCGCAGCTCAGCCGCCCGGGCCGTGATCGCCATCGTGGGCGAGTCGGTCAGGGAGGCGAGCCGGCGGGAGACGGGACTGGGCACTACAGGCGTCCTCTGTGGGCAGCCAGTTATACATCGCCACGAGGCTCACCGCCGACCGCCAACCGCCAACCGCCAACCGCCAGAGCGTGCTTCGCGAGCCATACCCCGGTGAGCGGTGACCGGAGGCCGAGCAGACAAACGGGCAACCGGCAACGGGCAACGGGCAACCGGCAACGGGCAACGGGCAACGTAGGCTCCCACCGCTCATGCGCTCGCTCCGCGCCTCGATCGCCTACCTCTTCGCCACCCGCCTGGTGGTCAACACCGCCTATCGCTTCGTCTTCCCGTTCCTGCCCGCCATCTCCCGCGGGTTGGGGGTCTCGCTCGGACAGGCAGGGCTCCTCGTCTCGGCGCGGTCCCTGGCCGGGGTGGCCACCCCCGTCGTGGTCGCGGGCATAGGCAGAGGTGAGCAAAGGGTCCGTCTGGCGGTGGGTGGTCTCATCCTGTTCGCCGGCGGGGCGGCGGTCGCCGCCGCCGGTGGCCTGTACGCCGGAGCGCTCGCCGGGTTCGTCTTGATGGGGTTGGGGAAGCCGGGATTCGACGCCGCCGCCCAGGCGTACATCGCCGACCGAACCCCCTACGAGAAGCGGGCGAGGTACCTCTCGATCATCGAGTTGACCTGGGCGGGTGGCCTGTTGGTCGGCGCCCCGGTGGCCGGGCTCCTCATCGATCGCATCGGCTGGCAGGCGCCCTTCTGGGTGACGGCGGTACTGGTCGCCGGGGCCGCCGGCCTGGCCCCGCTGATGCTCGATGCCGACCCAGGAGGACGCGCCGCACCGATCGGGAGGCTCCACCTGACGAGATCGGCGTTTGCCGTCCTCTGGGTCGTGGTCCTCTTCTCTTTCGGTGCCGAGACCACCATGGTCGTCTACGGAGCCTGGCTCGAGGACGAGTTCGCGCTGTCCCTCGCCGCCCTGGGCGTGGCGTCGACGTTCGTGGCCCTGGCCGAGCTCGCCGGCGAGGGGGCGGTGCTGGCTTTCGCAGATCGGGTCGGGAAGCGTCGCATGGTCTCGGCCGGCCTCGGGGCGTCGGCCGCCGGGTATCTGGCGCTCGGGGCCCTGGGCGGCGGACTGGCGCCGGGGTTGATAGCCATGTCCCTCGCCTTCGTGGCGTTCGAGGTGACGATCGTCTCGACAGTGCCACTGGCCACCGAGGTGATACCGGGGGCAAGGAGCCGGTTCCTGGCGCTCATGATGGTGGCGGTGAGCATCGGCAGGGCGGCGGGAGACGCCATCGGCCCGACCCTCTTCGAATGGCGGGGCCTCGCCGCCAACACCACCGCGTCGGCGATCGCGGCCTTGGTGGCGCTAGGGGTGCTGCTCGTGTTCACCGATACCGAGTGATCGCAATTGCGCGATGCGCGATGCGCAATGAGCAATGAGCCCGGTGATTTCAGGCGCGACTCTTGCCGGAGGCCGGAGGCGGGAGGCGGGAGGCGGGAGGCCGCCGCAGGCGGCCGACTACAGCCTCCCGATCCGCTCCAGCAGCAGGTCGAAGAACCCCGCGGCGTCGACCTCCCGCATCCATGTCGCGATGATCGGGCGGTCGGTCATCCCCCACCAATCGACGACGGTCATGCCGAGAGTCAATGTCGAATTCACCTCGACCTCGACGTTGACCGCCCGACCGGAGAACAGCTCGGGACGGATCAGGTAGGCGATCACGCAGGGGTCGTGCAGCGGCCCGCCCTCGATCCCGTACTTCTCGACGTCGTAGCGCTCGTAGAAGGTGAGCATCCCCCGAACCGCCTCGCCCACGGGTCCCAACGCACCGAAGCGGTCGAGGTGACGCCGCAGGATGAGCGCCTGGTGGGTCACATCGAGCGGCATCACGGTGATCGGCGCGCCGCTCCTGAAGACGATGTCGGCGGCGTCGGGGTCGACCAGGATGTTGAACTCGGCGGCCGGGGTGGTGTTGCCGCCCTCGAAGAAGGCTCCACCCATCAGGACGATCTCGGCGAGCCGGCCGGTGAGCTGCGGCTGCATCGCGATTGCGGTCCCGAGGTTGGTGAGTGGTCCAAGGGCGCACAGCGTGATCGACCCCGGCTCCGACGACATCACGGTGTCGACGATGAACTCGACGGCATGGCCTTTCGCAGGCGCGGTCGCGGGCTCGGGCAGGTCGGCGCCGTCGATGCCGGTCTCGCCGTGCACGTATTCGGCGGTGATCAGAGGCCGCTGCATCGGCCGATCGCACCCCGCGTAGACCGGGACATCCCGACGCCGTGCCAGCTCGGTCATCTTGAGGCTGTTCACGGTGGTGAGCTCCAGCGGCACGTTGCCCGCGACCGCGGTGATCCCGAGGACATCGAGCTCTTCGGGTGAGGCCAGCGCCAGCAGGATGGCGACCGCGTCATCCTGGCCCGGATCGGTGTCGATGATGATCGGCCGCCGCTGCACGCGCTCCTCGGTGTCGCCGGCCGCGGAGGCTACCGCGCGCTGCGCCGTCGGCCCGGGGAGGCGGCGACGGGGTCCATAGACTCCCTGCGATGGGGAGGCTCACCATCCGCACCGTCGAGATGCACACCGGAGGCGAGCCCGTGCGGATCGTCGTCGACGGCTACCCCACACTGGAGGGCGACACCATCCTCGCCAAGCGCCGCTTCGCCCGGGAGAACCACGATGGGATTCGTCGAATGCTCATGTTCGAGCCGAGGGGCCACGCCGACATGTACGGCGTCATCCCGGTCGAGCCCGACCATCCGGAGGCCGACCTGGCCGTGCTGTTCATCCACAACGAGGGTTACTCGACGATGTGCGGGCATGCCACGATCGCCTTGGGGCGATGGGCGGTGGACACCGGGGTCGTCGAGGCACGCGAGCCGGAGACGGCGGTGGCGATCCAGGTGCCGGCCGTGCTGGTGCGGGCGACGGTAGAGGTCACCGGCGGGGTGACGGGCCGGACCCGATTCGAGGGCGTGCCCGCCTTTGTGGCCGCTTCCGGGGTCGAGGTGAACGTGCCGGGGCACGGTGCCACCACCGTGGACGTGGCTTACGGAGGCGCGTTCTACGCCTTTGCCCCGGCGTCGGCATTCGGGCTCGATGTCCGGCGGAGCCCGGTGCGCGACCTGGTCGACGCGGCGTGGGCCGTCACCACCGCGGTCGGGGACGCGGTGCCCTTGGAGCACCCCGACGACCCCGACCTCGGGTTCCTGTACGGGACGATCCTCACCGACGGCGCCGACGAGTGGTCGGAGAACCCGACCGCCAACATCTGCGTGTTCGCCGACCGCCAAGTCGATCGATCACCCACCGGTTCGGGGGTGACGGCGCGCATCGCCATCCAGTACGCCCGCGGCCTGATCGGGCTCGGTATCGAACGCGCCTTCGAGAGCATCGTCGGCTCGGTCTTCACCGGCAAGGCGCTCCGCGAGACCACCGTCGGTGAGCATCCGGCCGTCGTCGTCGAGGTCGCCGGCACGGCCCGCTACACGGGAAGGTGCGAGTTCTTCCTCGAGGAGGGGGACGAGCTCGCGGCATTCCTGGTGAGGTAGGGGGCGAGCGATGCGCGATGCGCGATGCGCAATGAGCGACGCGATGGACCTGGTTGAACCCTCGAGCTGCCCGGTCGCGTTGCGCATTGCGCCGAGCGGCGTTCCGGCGGGACCCCAGATGCCCTCGGAGTCGCGCACGAGACGAGCCGCGGGACCTGCGCATTGCGTCGGCCGCCCGGCGGGCGGCCGACCTACCCCTTGACCACCCCG